>JAPYTC010000001.1:0-68347 GCA_029941685.1 Planctomycetota bacterium
ACAAAGCCCGGCATGACGCAACGCTCGCCCAAATCATGTAAGTCGGCCGCGCGTTTCGGCGACGGCTTACGAAACGAAATTTCATCAATTACGCCTTTATCGTAGGTGAGCCAGCCAACACGAAACTGTTTGCCGTCCCAAAGTTTTGCTTGAATGCCCTTTTTCATTTATTCCGTAGCCGCGGACGGCTTGTGCCACCAATATAAAGATGCGCTGCCATAATCGCGTCGCTCAATGCCGGGTAGTTTCTCGAGCTCGGTATCTAGCAACAACCCTTTCGGAGTATGCACCACGGCACAACCGCCCTCGGTCATCACATCAGCTAAATCTAAAAACAATTGCCATACCTTGAGGCGCTTGGGGCCGCCATCTCGAAAGTCGGCATAGGGTGGATCGAAGAACACGATGTTTGGCGCTGCTTCTGACTCCGCCAAGCCAGGCATCCGGTAGGCATCAATTTTTAAGGCGCGCATTTTGTCAGAATAATGAATCAACTCAGCGTTTTCCTTTATCTGAGCGACGGCTAAATGGTTGTACTCTACGGCTACCACCTGTGATGCACCCCGAGAAAGCGACTCGAGACCGAGGATTCCAGAACCAGCGTAAACGTCCCAGACTACGGCGCCTTCGATTATTTTGCTTAAGTGATTGAACACTCCTTCGCGCGCACGTTCAACAAGTGGGCGTGTCGCTGCAACTTTGGGGACCTTTAATTTTCGTCCTCGGTGTTCTCCGGCGGTTATTCGTAGCATGGCTAGTATAGAATAAGAGCGCCATGCCTCGACTACACGTTAACATTGACCATGTCGCCACCTTACGACAAGCACGCAACGATACTCAGCCCGACCCAGTGTTCGCCGCAAGCCTTTGTGAGCTTGCCGGCGCCAATGGCATCACTGCTCATTTGCGCGAAGACCGTCGCCACATTCAAGAGCGCGACATTCGATTGTTGCGTGAAATGGTTAAGACTTTGTTTAACCTAGAAATGGCCTGCACCCCCGAAATGCTTGATTTCGCTCACGGCATTCGTCCTGACCAAGTTTGTTTAGTGCCAGAAAAACGCCAAGAACTCACTACCGAAGGTGGGCTTGATTTGAGTAACATCTCAGATAGTTTCGCCGACGACATTAAGGCTTTGCAAAACCACGACATCGAGGTCAGTTTGTTCATCAATCCAAGCCCCGACTCTATCGAAACCGCAGCGCAGCTCGGCGCTGACTTTGTTGAATTACACACGGGGGCTTACGCTAACGCCAAGGGCCAAAATCGCGAAAACGAGTTAAAGAAATTAACCACCGCTGCTGTTTATGCCAACCAACTAGGGCTGCGAGTAAACGCTGGGCACGGGCTTGATTACGACAACGTCATGACGATTGCGCAAATTCCGCATATCGAAGAGCTAAATATTGGCTACTCAATTATTGCGCGAGCTGTTTATGTTGGCCTCGACCAAGCGGTCCGTGAAATGCAAGATAGAATTTTGGCGGCAGCCCCCCCCGAAGAATAAACAGCGATGACCGAGCAGATTAATATCTTCGTTAACGCACGTTTTCTATGCGAACCCATTACAGGTATCCAACGCTGGGCACGCGAGACCTTATTTGCTCTCGATTTATTAATAGAAGACGGCACCATCGATGGCAGTAAATATAAAATCATCCTGCTTAGTCCAACTATGCCAAGTGACATGCCAAAATATCTACATTTGTCACTCAGTGTAAGAGGATTGTTACGCTCTCATCTGTGGGAGCAAATTGAGCTGCCATTTCTCGCAAGAGGGTTCTTGGTTAATTTCAAAAATACTGCCCCGATGTTTAAGAAAAATATGAGTATGCAAATCATGGATTTACAGCCGTTTGCGCGATCTGACACTCATTCAAAAGCTTTTAATGCAATTTACAAAACCATTATTCCGCGGGCAGCGCGTAGTGCAAAAATAATTACTTGCCTGTCAGGCAATACCGTAAGAGAGATAGAAAAACACCTTGGTATTTCTAAAGACAAGTGTGTAATTACCGAATCAGGCCATGAACATATTCTGCGGTTTGAGAGCGACGACAGCGTCTTGTCTGAACATTCGTTGGATAAAGGTAAATACTTATTAGCGGTTAGTAGCTTAAACCCTAATAAAAACTTCGCCGCAATTTTGCGAGCAATGAAGCTTGCAAAGGTTGACAATAAACTAATCATAGCTGGCGGAACTAATCCACGTATTTTTCGTGACCAGGGTGTCGAGAAAATGCCCGACGATGCAGTGTATGTAGGAAGAGTTAGCGACGAACGGTTGCGCTCGCTTTACGAAAATGCACTTGGCTTTGTATATCCTTCTTTCTATGAAGGCTGGGGGTTGCCCCCAGGAGAAGCAATGCTGCTAGGTTGTCCCGTGATATCGAGTAACACTTCTTCTTTGCCGCAAGTTTGTGGTGATGCCGTTTTATATTGCGACCCAGCCGACGACCAATCTATCGCCGACCAAATTACTAAACTTTGTGGCGACGCTGAGCTGCGTAATAAGTTGATGATTGATGGCATTGCACAGTCGCAAAAATTTACCTGGCGAAAAGTAGCGCTCAACGTTTGGCGCTCAATAGAAAAAACCTGCCGCGAATAAACGCAACAGGTTTTTATGATTAGGGCGTCGAATTAAAATTCGAGATCGTCGTCGGCAGGCGCACCTGCACCAGGACCACCTGACATCATTTGTAGCATTGCGGTAATGTCTTGAGCTTCTTTGTCGTAAACGAAGGTGCCTTCAGCAAACTCTTCTACAACAGCCGTGTCTTTAGTTGTAATGGTAAACATCTCGCCTGTTGGGCGTTTGGCTTCAGCAGAGGCAAGCAAGAATGTGCTCGCGTGGAAACAAACCGTCATTGAACCCTCTTCTTCTGAAGATGCTGCGTAACGGCGAAGCTCGTCGGTAGAGCCTTCTTCTGCAAGAGGTACTGCACCAAGAAGGCCTGCAACCATTGGCGCAATCATTTCTGCTGTAGGCAGCTCTTCAACGCCAGCCATTTTCAGAATCTCTGAAAGCTTAACTTTTATTGGGCCATTAATCATGCCTTGTGACAATTCCGCAACACCTTCGATGTCGGCATAAAGAAATTCGCCGTCACACATGATCTTGTGGTTTTGCACCGTTTCGCCTTCGAACGGATCTTCGGATGTCATTGTTGCGGCAATAGAGAAGTGTGTAATATCTTGCATACTAATGTCAAAAGATATCGTTACGTCCCCTTCTGGAGACTCCGTTACAACCTCTAAACTCGACTTCCATTGGGAGCCAAGCAGTGCGTTCGTGAATTTTTCTGCCAACTCAGAAGACGGTGAAACAGTTTCAGTAACTGGCACTTCAACTTCTTGGGCGGCGAGTGGAGCAACGCAAAGTAGTGCTGCTGTAATTAGGAAAGAGATGTTCTTCATTTCAGTCATATCATACGCACGCAGTAAAAATGTGTTAGAACTATTTCTAAAAAGCTGTGTTAATAACGGTTATTGTCCAATAAATTGCCCCAGCTGCGCCGAAACTGACTTTCACAAGCCTTCCGAATAGAACGCCTAAAGCTGCGCTAAAACCTATATTTACCAAACTTTTAGAGGTCGAGTCTTTCTGTGCGAACGCCAATTCAAGGATAATCGCCCCCAGAAATGCTCCCAGACAGGCGCCAATGACCGTGCCGACAATTGGCACCGGGACCAAAAATGTTAAGAGAAATCCACCAAATAAAGCGCCAAGAAACGAGCCTATCATTCCCGCTTTGCCGGCACCAGCGTTTAACGCCATTTTGCTTCCTAGTAAAGCCTCAAAGACCTCAGCGACAGCAGCGGCGACCAGCAGAATAATCAATGGTGTGTATACACTGTTTTCGCCATACGTCAATAATGGTGCGCTGGCGGCCATCATCCAATTTCCTGGCAGGCCAAATGGGATAATAAAGAAACAAATCCATGCCCACAAGATGCTCAAAATGGCGAGAGTAATGTCCATGCTATTAGTATATATTGGCCCATCTTGCCAATTTGACGCTACGGGGTTGACATAAAATACTCAACAAGTGGCTATTGATCACGCCAATTTGACAGTACGTTAATCTGATATACTATTTGCGCGATGCGTAAAAGTTACTTCGTCATTTGTTCTCTAGCCATGGCCTCGGTTGTGGTCGGGGCCCTACGTGCCATTACTTCAATGGTTGAGGGCAACTGGTATGCGAGCGCCGACAGCAATTTGTTGTGGCTGCAGTGGGCCAACGATCTCGGAGTTAAGCGCATGCTACTCAGTGTCCCGCTAGCGCTAATTGTTTATTGGCTTGCCGGAAATTTGACGATAATAAAAATTTTCCAAAACTGGAAGGCCGCTGTGGTCTGCTGCGCCATCGCTAGCTTACCCCATATTATGGTGGCTGCAGCGGTGCCGTCTAGTGCGCACCAACCGACTGTGGTATTAATCACCCTCGATTCAGTACGTCTCGATTATCTCGGTTGGGGCGGTAGCGATTTGCCCACCTCGCCAAAGCTAGATGCGCTCGCTGCAAAAGGCGTTCGATTTACACAAAACATTTCGCAATCATCCTGGACGAAACCATCTACAGCGACATTGTTGACGGGCTTGATTCCGAGCAGGCACAACGCTAATTCGCGATATGGCCCACTAGATAATTCGCACCGTACTCTTGCAGAAGCATTGCTGTTAGCAGGCTATCGCACTAATTGTCTGTCGTCCAACCCAAACATCACCCCGACCTTTGGTTTTAAACAAGGGTTTTCCGACATGCAACACGATGTTTTTGCAACTGCCGAGCAATTAATTTCTGTTGGGGAGCAGTGGCTCACTGACGGTGAACAACAAGCGTCTTTTTTATACCTGCACTTAAACGATGCGCACTACCCCTACAATCCAAGTAGAGAATATGCCGGAATGTTTAATCACACTGGTGTTGAGGTTAACCTTGATGGCCCCGCCGAAACTGAATTTCGACTAAGTGAAGGCGCAACCTTCGACAGTCAGCAAGTTGAAAGTTTGCGCCTGTCTTACGCCGAAGAAATTCGACACCTCGACGATTTAGTTGGCGACTTTGTAAACAAACTTCTCGAAACGCGAGACGATGTTATCGTAATTATTACAGCTGACCACGGAGAAGAATTTCTCGAGCACGGCGACTTGGGTCACGGCCACACCATTTACGACGAGTTGATTCGCATTCCACTACAGTTTTCCACTAGTGACGCCTTAATGCGAGCCCGCAAATGGAACATAGGATTGCACCAGCAACAAGTGCGCCAAATGGACGTTCTCCCTACCGTGTTAGATATGTGTGATGTGTCATGGCCAGAGACTGCGCCTAAACTTGATGGTGAGTCACTATTACCCTTCTTTATTAACGCAGAAAACCTTAGTGACCGCACTGCCGTTTCTGAAACAGATAGCCAGGGCAGTGCTCTGTCTGGATTTGCCGGGCCCCTACGCGGATATCGTCTGCCAAAATCAAAATTGATTATCACCGATCCATGGACCCAACGTACCGCCAATCGGGTTTGGTTATTTGATTTACAGGCCGATCCTCGCGAGCTAGTTAATGTTGCTTCAACGAATACCGCACTAGTTGACCAGCTATTGGCCGACTATATAAATCTTGGCTGGTTGTCACCTAGATTTGCTAACTCTTCCACCCAAATAAATGTTTCCGAAGAAGAAAAAATTGCCTTAGCCGAGTTGGGCTATGGTGAAGAGTCCGAAGAAACAACTGGTGAGTTACAAGAACCTTATTTCGACCCACGCGCGGTGCCATGGATCGAAATGAAAATTTCTATTGACTAGATAAGTTTCGTTTTACCCGGCTCTGGCACAGTCACATCTACGCCTGGCCCGCCAAGCCACTGCTGCGGTGTCAGGTCAAGTTGCGAATTAAGTGCTTGATCCCAGGTTACGACTTTGCCGGTGTAAGCCGACATGCGGGTCATAATCGCCGCCAACGTTGAGTGCGCCATATCGACGCCTTGGTTCATTGCACCACCATTGCGAATCGACTCAAACAAATCATCGTGTTCCGTTTGGTACATGTTGTTCTCCGGACCATCATACTCCCAATCGTTCTCGCCTTTAATCTCGAATTTGCCTGCCCAGCCATCGATATACGCGATGCCTGTTGAGCCAGTAACACGGTCAAGATTCTCCATGTGGCAACCTTTCATTTGACGGCACTGCAAAGTTGCTTGCGTGCCATCCGCCCAATCATATACCGCCGAGAAGTGATCAAAGACATTACCGTATTTGGTGTCGGTGCGCGTTTGGCGGCCGCCGGTTGCCATTACGCTTGCTGGAGTTTCATCGCCCTTTGCCCACATGATTTTGTCAACAGAGTGGATAGCCTGCTCAACCACATGATCGCCACTGAGTTGTGAATAGTAAACCCAGTTGCGTAGTTGGTAATCTAAATCCGACCAACTTTCTTGGCGCTCTTTGTACCAAAGTTGACCGGCCATATAGGTGGCGTGAACAGCAACAACTTTACCTATCGCGCCCTGGTTAATCCGTTGGTATAAAGCGCGATGGCCAAAGGCCGCGCGCCAACAAAAACCGCTTGCAAGTGACAAGCCCTTTCCCTTGGCCATATCTGCAGTTTCAAGAACTGAGCGCACACCCTTACCGTCTACAGCAACAGGTTTTTCGCAGAAAACATGACGACCTGCTTCGACTGCTGCGCGTAGATGTTGCGGGCGAAATACCGGAGGCGTTGCGAGTAAAATTACGTCAACCTGTTCAATCACTTTTTCAAAAGCATCAAAGCCTACGAATTGGCGTGTTGCATCTGCTTGCACGCGTTCGCCAAAATTTTCGACTAGGCCACTATACGAGCTCGCTAAACGGTCGGCGGTTAAATCACCCATCGCATACAGCACGACATCGGGGTCGGCGTTGAGCGCTTGAATCGCAGCGCCGGTGCCGCGCCCACCACAGCCGATAAGCCCTACGCGTAATTCTTTGGCGCTATTAGCGACTGCATTGGAGCCCAGCAATGATGTCGCCGCAATGCCCACTCCGGCACCTTTAAGGAAAGTTCTTCTGTTCATATTTTTAGATGTGGCATGTAAGTTTAGGGTTTACTGTCAGTTACGATACGAAATCCCACAAATCCTGCATCCGACATCCACCAAGAACTTTTGGGCCACTGCGGATCACGTGCCTGCCACGCAACATCGTAATGTCCGGACAAATCCTCCATTAATTCCGAGAGATCGTCTTCGAAACTACCGCCTAGTGTTGTGCCACGCGGATTTTCGCTATCGAGCACCCACTCTTCGACATTACCAATCATGTCGTGAAAGCCGTTTTCGTTGGCCTCGAGCGCTCCAACTAAATGCGGAGCGGCAAGCGAATTCCCCTTCAACCATGCTTGATGCGCCGATATTTTTTGCTTACCAAGTGCTGCGCGCCATTCTTTAGCCGTAGCGAGGCGGTATGGATGTTGCTGCTGGTCACTAAACCATTCACAAAATCTTTGTGCTGCGGCGTAAGTCATACCCAACGCCGGCATGCCATCGTGTCCGTAGCCGCGCGTGACCGGAAACACTGAGTGGCTTGGTCCCGTTACTCCATCGATTTCGATCTGCTCATCTTCGCGCAAGAAAAATAAATCGTAAACATCCCATGTTATTTCGGTTGAAGACATATAAACCGTCTCGTTCGACTCAGTAGTCACTGGAAGTAATTTGATAGTGTTGTCTTTAGGTAAATTTATGATTACCTCATCGCTTTTTTGCTCGAACAAAAAATCTACGAGATCTTTTAATTCTGCCTCGTTTAATTTTTTATCAAAATCTCTAGGCATCGCCGATTCATCGGTCGGGCTAGTTATTAATTCTTCCAGCTGTTGTTTATCATAACGAGAGCCCACGCCGCTCAAGTCGGGGCCGGCGGGATTAATAAAGCCGGCAGGAGTTACGCCTTCCATTGAGTGACAACGCGTGCATCCAATCAAAGCATTTTCGGCGAACAGTTGGCGCCCACGCGCCTGTGGGCCGGCTGATTTTGCTGATGAAAAGTCTAACTTCATTCCCTTAGTAGCCCCGACAGCACGCTTGGGGAACTCTTGCCATTCGTTAAGCACCATGTCGAAACCGTTTGGCTCGTCCCACTTTTCTAAATACACTGCTACTTCACTAAGCAGCGCATCAGGATGCATGGGGTCGCTAGCGTAATCAAATAATTGTTGAGCATACTTTTGGCTACCTATGAAATTTTTACAAGCCAAAATCCGGCGCACAGCTGCCTCGTTATATTTATCGTGATCGGCATCAAGCACTGCAACATCTGCTTTACACTCGACAACGTTACGATCATAAATTGCGCAGACCGCTTCGTTAATAATTTCCGGAGATGGGTCATCTAATGTCTGGCGCAACAACTCGCTACGCGTTTTGCGCATAGTCAGCACCAATAGCATGCGTTGTGCTACATCGAGATTATTGTCCGTGACAGAGACTATCCCGGTCGCATCTTGTGGTGCTAGTGCCTCAATTAATGCACTACGCACAAAAAAGTCAGGGGTGTCGGCTAACGCCAACAAATCTTCTGAGTGCCCTTGATAATGCGCCAGTCCAAGGGCCGCAAAATACTGGACGCGCGGCGATTTATCACCAAGACCTTTGACAAACCAATCCTCCATGTCATCAGTATGTATTTCGTTGGCGCAGCGTAAAAACTGTGCGCGAATTTCCAACTCGTCATCTGTCGAACAAATGAATGGTAAATTATTACGTTCTTGAATGCGCGACAATGATGTCAAGGCCCACATTGCGTGACAACGCGCGATGGTTGGCGTGTAGGTATTTATTGCAGCGGCGTGTAGTTGTGGAACCGCATGCCGTTTCACCAATTCAAATTGTGCGCGCGAGCGAACGCGTTGGTCTTTGTTCGACAATAAATTTATAAGGACGTCAACCCGCAACTCGCTAATGTCATTGCTCAAAAACTCAACACTTTGTTGCTGCCCCTCAATGTCGGCACCTGCGAAATCGGCGCGAAAGATATTGCCTACGCCATCACCAACCCAGCCGCGCACCCAATCGCTAATGTACATTGCCCCGTCTGGCGCAAAGGTCACATCAGTAGCCAACACCTTCCACCAAAAGTCTTCTGCGGACTTAAACTTAAAACCAGCGCCATCCGTTTCTACTTCGAAGCGGACAATGCCAGAGTAGTCAGCGCCGCCCCTGAAGTCAGCAACGAAAAATGAGTTGTCATATTCAGGCCCCATGCCAACACCGGGATAATGTGCCAAGCCAGATGGTCCAGCAGTAATGTTAGCCAAGGGTTGATTTAAAAATTGCGGAGGAGCCTCGTTGTCTGCATCCCACCACGACTCACTCATCCATGGCCCTCGGTCTGGTAGATATTGAAAATTCATGCGCCAACCACTATCACTTCCTTGATGTAAGTAGACCAAGCGCGCGCGATCTCCGGCGTCGCAATTGTTGTCGACTGTAAATAAATTTCCGTAGTCGTCAAATGCTAACTCTTGCGGATTGCGTAACCCATAACTGAAAACTTCCATATCGCTGCCATCGGGCCAACAACGGAAAACCGCACCGCGGCCTGGCTCGGCAAGATGCACTCCTTCTTTGGTTGTGATGTTATATCCGCGGTCACCGATGCTCCAATAGAGGCGGCCAAAGGAGCCACGCGTTAAGCCGTGCATGTCATGACCGCGAAGCGCTACTCGAACTCCGAATCCTGTTTGCATATTTTCGCGCACATCTGCGACATCATCGCCATCCCGGTCACTCAATTTCCAAAGATCTGGGATACATGTGTAGTAAACATCACCGTCCAAATAAAGCAGGCCGGCACCGGTGCCCATCAATAGTTCGTTGAAGCCGTCGGCGTATACCGTTGTCTTGTCCACGACATAATCACCGTCAACATCTCGCAACAACATAATGCGGTCTTCATTTGCCGTCCAGTCTTTAATCAATTCTGGATGATGTTTACGATACATTACGCCGCGGTCATCAATGGTTTGTAAACGCAAGTCATCTTCAAGCCACTCTGGGAAGGTGCGGTTGTCTGGCACGCCATGCGTTTCTTGGCGATAGGTCTCAGCGACAAAAATCTCAAAATTGGGGCCTATCTCGATGCACACCGGATTGGCAAGGAAGGGGGCCTCTGCGGCTAACAGAATGTCGGCATCGGCGTTGATTTGGTGTTGGGCCTGTGGCAGTATTGCAAAAATCGCTATTATTATGTTCATTTATTCGTTATTGTGGTTAATTCTGCATTAACGACGCTCAATTAATGTATTTTTTACCAATTTAGCTTTGCATTGGTAGCGTTTGTAAGTAAAATTCGCTCTTCTTTAAACCCAAAACCTACCCATGACTACAGCCATAATGGACAACTTCACCAACGCTCAAGAATCGTGCTCACAGCTTAACAAAGCGATGACCCGCGAAGAGATTCTCGAACACGCCTCTAAATATAACGTGTGCTTCATGCGAATGCAGTTCACCGATATTAACGGCACTAACAAAAACGTTGAAATCCCAGCAAGCCAATTTGCCAAAGCCCTTGATGGCGAAATCATGTTTGATGGCTCATCCATTGAAGGCTTCGCCCGCATCGAAGAGTCTGACATGTTGCTTAGCCCAGACTTCGCAACCTATCGCGTCGACCCTTGGCCAAGCTCCGGTCAGTCACATACCGATCACGGTTTAATCGCGCACATAATTTGTGACGTAATGTTGCCAGGCGGCAAGCCTTTTCCGGGTTGCCCACGCGGAATCCTTAAGAAGGTGTGCGCTGAAGCAAAAGCAATGGGTTACGAAATGAATGCCGGGCCTGAAGCCGAATTCTTTTTGTTCATGCGCTCTGCTGACGGCGGCCCAACTACCAAAACTCACGACAACGCGGGCTATTTTGACTTAGCGCCAGCTGACCTCGGTGAAGAATGCCGTCGTGAAATTGTTATCGCACTCGAACAACTAGGTTTTGAAATTGAAGCTGCACACCATGAAGTTGCCGCTGGCCAACATGAGATTGATTTTAAATACGGAGATGCTTTAGACACTGCAGATAAACTGTCGATGTTCCGTTTTGTGGTTCGCAAGGTTGCGCGCGACATGGGTCTACATGCGACATTTATGCCAAAACCTCTCTTCGGAGTGAACGGCTCTGGCATGCACGTGCACATGTCACTATTCGAAAACGGCCATAATGTTTTCTTCAAGGAAGGCGCTGACGACGAGGGCGTCTCCGATATCATGCGTTGGTACGTCGGTGGCTTGTTGACTCACGGACGCGCTTTCTCTGCTGTAACCAACCCAACCGTTAACTCTTACAAGCGCTTGGTGCCTGGCTATGAAGCTCCAACTCACTTGGCATGGTCAATGCGTAACCGCTCACCACTAATTCGTGTTCCAGCACGTCGTGGCATCGGCACTCGTTGTGAATTGCGTAGCCCAGATCCATCTTGTAATCCATACCTTGCTTTCGCTGTAATGTTAGCGGCTGGCTTAGATGGTATTCGCAACAAAATTGAGCCGCCAGCTCCCGTAACAGGTAACGTTTACACCATGAGTGCGCGCGAACGTTCGCGCTATAAGATCAAGAGTCTGCCTGCTAACCTTGGTGATGCTTTGAATCAGCTAGAGAAAAGCAAGATAATGAAAGAGGCTCTGGGCGAACACGTATTCCAACAATTCATCGCTGCAAAACGTGCTGAATGGGCCGAGTACATCGCTCAAGTTCACGATTGGGAAGTCGACCGCTACCTAGGTAGTATCTAACTAAACCATCGTCGCTAAGCGACGTTGCTCAACAAGGCGCACGGCCTGCTGCAAACAATAAAGCAGTGGCCGTGCGTCTGCTTTTTGTTGACGCGCTATATCATAAGCCGAACCATGCATTGGGCTTATGCGCAAAACGTCCGCGCCGACAAACAAACTATTCGCCTTTTCGCGTGGCAACATTTTTAAAGGGATAAATGCTTGGTCGTGGTACAAAGCAATAACAATGTCGTATTTCCCCTGCGCGCCCGCATCAAAAATCACATCGGGAACCAAGGGGCCAATCGTGGTTAAGCCAAACTTCTCCTCGGCTTGATCGATGGCGGGCTGAATGATGGTCTGTTCTTCGATGCCAAAGGCACCATTCTCGCCGGCGTGTGGATTTAACGCAGCAATCGCAACTCGAGGATTTTCGATGCCTAACACTTCGCGTGCTGCAACATGTGCGATGCGAATTTGCTCAAGTAAATAGTCGACCGTTAGGGTGCTAATCGCATTGCTCAACGACATGTGTCGGGTAGCAATCCAAACTTTCAACTCGCCGGCGCAAGCCAACATGCCATAACTATCCGAATTACATGTCTCTCCAATTAGCTGGGTTTGCCCTTCGTAATCAAAGCCTGCTAAATGCATGCTTTCTTTGTTAACTGGTGGTGTAAGCATTGCCTCAGCAGCCCCGCTTAAACACAACTTAGTCGCGTGAGCCACCGCTTCAACGGCCGCCGCCCCAAATTGCGAATGCGCAACACCGATGCGTGCGGTCGGCTGTGGAGAGGTGAGCTCGAGTACCGGCAGCACCGTTGGACATTCTTCTGCGAGGGCAAATCCTGAGCTTGCTGAGTCAACAGCGCGTAATTCGATGTCGATAGCCTCGTGCTCGGCAACCTGCTGTAAATAGTTAATGTGCCCCAACACTAACGGCAAGCAGCTATCACGCGCCACTTGTTGGGCAAAGCAATGTAAAAGGACCTCAGGCGCAATGCCCCCGAGGTCTCCTTGTGTAACCACAATGCGCGGCTTCATTTGTTGGGTTTAGTTGTTGATGACTGCTGAGTTATTGTGCAGTGTAAACAATTGTAACTATTCTGCCCGCCGAAGACAAAACTATATTGACTGGGCTTGCTTGACTGTTTTGATTAGGCAGTATTTCAATCTCAGCGTAAACAATAAACTGGCTTTGATTGATGATATTGCGCGCTGGCAAATCAACAACATTAGTGGTTATGGGTTGGCGGAACCTACCACTATTTGTTGTAATCACTACTTCGCCACCAATAAAGTCGTTGGTGACCCACTGACTCAGATCTAGCTTTCCTTGTTCGAGGCGAGAGCGGTAAACGACAACCATGCCATTGTGCACTAAGCCTAAAATACTGTAGTCTTCTTCTGAATTTACGCCACCGAATGGCACGCCGTCGGCGGTGATGATATCGTCAGTTAACTGACTGGTTGAGCGTAATGCAAATATTGGCAACGGCCCCATGTATGAAAAATCAACCGATGACTCCACGGCTGGGAAAAGGACGTCGAGCTCCGGGACAAATTTAATAGGCAGGCTACCGATTACTGGGTTGTCGCCATGGTCGCTATCGAAAGAAGTATCAGTACTATTACCACCTTGGGTATGCGCTTGTGGTGCGAATACCAAGGCTACCGCTGAGCAAGCTACGGCTAATAGCAGCAGCTTAGACGGGCCAGCGAGTTTGGGTTGAGGTGAATTCATTAGTTTTGTTCTAAGATTTCAAGTGAGCGTTCCCATCCGTCGAAATCATATTGACGATATAGGTCGAGAGCGTTTTGTGCATAACGCTCGTTGTTGAGTTTTTGATGCTGCACAGCAATGTTGTGAAAGACGAAGCCAAATGTTTTATCTAGCTGTAGTACTCCGCTTGCGACCACCCAACGGTAGTAGCGCAATGCGGTTTTGTGGTTCTTGCGTAAGTTGAAAACCATTGCTATTTGCATTGCTGCATGCACGCGCATTATCAAACGGTCTGAACCTTTAAACACTTTTTCAAAATGCGTGAATGCTTGTTCGAAATTTTCAAGGTGCACAAAGGTTTGCCCCAAGTAAAGATTGGCTTCGGAGTAATTCGGCTTGAGATCGAGACACTGTTCGAGCAAACTTTTGGCTTTGGCTAAAGCGTGCTTCTTGCCGGTAGGCAATTCGATTTGGTGACACTTGTCGGTGCCGGAAAGTTGTGCCTCGGACAGCGCGGCAGAGGCCTCTGCGTCAACGAATTCATCGATGTCTACTGGGGCATCTGAAACGGAGAGTAAATAGCTATCTTCAGTCGCTGCAATCAAAGTGTAGGCTTTACCCAATTGGTAAAGGGCGCGAGCTAAGCGACGCACTACTTCGGAATCATCGTAGTCGCTAAAAAACTCTTTGGCTGCATCAGCGGAACATTTTGACACATTAAATTGATGTGCATCAAGCTCAGTGTGCGCTAAAGCCTGCAGGCGAATTGCTCCAAAAAACTCGGTGCAATCATGGCAGCCTTCGAGGTGCAACATTGCAGAGGTAGCCTCGTTGTCGTTGACTGCGGAATCAAGCATGGCACTAAGCAGTGACTGGAAATCGGAGCAGGTCAGAGTTAGGTGTTTAGACACGTGACCCCCTTTTTGCTTGACCGATAAACAAACCACGACTCGCCTTCGGTGATTTCTTGGACTGCCCCACGTCACCACCATTGAAGTTGTTCCTCATGATGTTGTAAATTTTACGACGAGCGCGGAAGATGCGCATTTTTAGATTCTCGACCCGCAACTCAAGCACTTCGGCGGCCTCGCGGTATGCCATACTGTCAACCTCGACCAAGTGCAAAACGCGCTTCTCTTGTGGCGAAAGTGTTTTGAATGCCTGCAAGTAAAAATGCAAGTACAGCATCCATGACTGGGAAAGGTTTTCGAAGTCTTCTTTCTCGGCTGAACAGTCGTGCGGGTTCACAACTGACAAATCTTCAAGCTCGAGCGGTGACTCAACACCGTCGCTTTGACGATTAATTAAAGAGACCGCTTGATCACGTTGCGCACGCCGACTAATCTTCAGCGAAGTATTACGGGCAATAGAATGCACCCAGTTTTTGAACGCTGAGGCTTTAGTAGAATCGAAATTCTTTGGGTACTTGTAGATATTGACGAATACCTCTTGCGTCACGTCATAAGCATCTATCGGGAAAAAGCTTCGACTCAGATGAAAACGCACCAAATTAAGCACGGTTTCTTGAGCAAATTCGTAGAGTAAAGCAAAGGCTTCTTGCGACTGATCTGTGGCGTAAAGGCCCATTAAATCGGTGCATAAACGGTCTTTTTCTGGCCCCGATAAACCCTCTAAGTTTTGGCTAGCAAACAAGATGCGCTCGTGCCCGAATTCAGCACCTAAACCCTCAAGACGGCCTGCATTACAAGCTAATCGGTAAGCTATTGAGGAAGAAAAAGACATCTGGTGGTTTTGCTAGTTGTGTATATATCAAAGGTAACCAATTATTCGATTAAATGTAGCCAAAAATAGTGAAATGTGGCCACCGCGTTCGTGGTGGCCACACCCCTTTTATGAGTCGATTGTAAGCCGTGTCTGCGATCCCCAGGGGATTAGCACCTCTTTAGACCACACGACGGAACCATCTTCACGGTAGCCCTTGATTATTGCCGACCCTATCGGGACCGCCGCCAGTGACCATTGGTTATTACCGGCAGGACTGAGCATATGGCGCAAATCTCGAGCGAAGCGAAAGTCGGTTGTGGTCGGCTCGTAACTTACCATCGCAATGCCTTCGGCTGCCGCAATAATGGTGTCAACGTTTGAAGCCCGAGGCAATATCAAGCGACCGGTGTTTTTCGGAGTAGCGAGCAAAGCTATGTGCCCGGGTGCGCTAACTACAAATTCGCTCATCGCCAACGAGGACGGCATCGACACCTCACCGAAAGCATTGCTCCGTAATCCACCATATCCCTGTTGTGAACAAACCACCCCAGCTAATGGCTTGCCATCACTGCTTGAGATATTCCAGACGAAATTATCTTCTGCAGAAACTGTCGCCAGAGTGCCACTTGGTGTTTGCAGTACTGACCAACGTTGCGAAAATCCGCCTGGCAACATTGCGATTAACTCTAGGTTTAAGCTGGGGCTATGCTCAACGATAATTTCTCCATTGGCGTCAGTGGTGGCGGTACCCGGCAAAAATGTGCCGCTTAATTCAAATTTAACAACCATGCCGCCAAGCGATTTTTGTTGCGCGTCTAAAAAAGTGTAGCGCTTTGTTTCGCCATTACGCTGCAACTCCGCTTCTGTTTCTCCGGCCAACACTTGGGCGGCGTACCACCAAGCTTTCCCGGATGTCGCAGCACCGGCACCAACCCACGTATTGTGCCTCGGAGAAGAAACTTGAAAGTAACCTTCGGACGACACTTCGTTATAACTCACAATGCCATTGTCCAGGCAGAACCCGCGTGGGCGCGGCAATCCCCAAGGTGAGAATTTTACGATTAAATAATCGCCGCTCGCCATTTGCAACTCAATCGGGCCAACGTTGTCGCCCTCAACTAAGTTAAGATTTTGGATTATCGTCGAGCCGGCTCGTCCTAACGACAAACCTGGCACCACCATCAGCCGCGCATTACCAGCGGGCAATTCGGTTATCACAAAGCTGCCGTCATCATCTGTTGTTACTGAACCTAGTGGCGAGCCATACATGGTTGTAACGAGTACATCTACGCCACGCCATGGGGTGCCGTCTTCGTTTAACAGAATACCGTAAACGGTAGCAGTGTTTGCAAGCACTATTTCGCCAAGGTTTAGGTCAGCTTCACTAATTTGGATGTCGGGGAAAGTTGTTATCACCTCACCGGCCTTAACTGCCAAGTTGTAGACGCCCGGCATGAGATTAACCTCAACGCTGTCACTTGCCCCCTTTTGTGAGAACACCGTAAAGCCGCTAGAACTTGTGAGCTTTATCGAAGCGTTAACCCCTTTTGGCAATTCAAAGCGCAGCTTCGCCGAAGTGTAATCAAGCTGCAGTAAATTGTCACCGCGTTCTTCTAACACCACGTTGAAACTCTGTTTTACCTTCTTTGGCCATATGACTTCTAAAGTCCCGGCACCAGCTGGCAGCAATGGCATTTCATCTTTTTGTAACCAGCGTGCGGCGTAATTCGCGTTAGAGTTTCGGGAGACGAACATATAAGCGAGTGGCTGAATATCTTGTGGCGCGTTACTCCATTTTATTTCGGCAATGCGTGCCAATTGGTCAACTATGATTTCTTGATCCCCTCCTGGTTTTAGCTCAATCCGTGGGCGTACCTGCAATCCTTCAAACATTAGATTCAAGAAGTATGTCAGGTTTGGGTCGAACGCCTTTTGGCAATCAATTGTTCCGTCTTCTTTTGTCTCATATTGGTAAGCAACCCAGTCATGTTCTTTTTTCAAAAACCCAACTCCAACCCATGACATTGGCTCACCCCAAGAGGTAATGAAGGTATACTTTCCGCCTACACCGTCGGGGACGCGAAAATCAACCTCGTAAGACTCGCCCATTTCCGGAAACGATAACGCGTACACCTGAGAGACTTTGTCAGCGGCATAAGTTAGAACCTCAACATTAGACGCCGTGGCTGTCAGCGAATGCATTGCGTAATAACCACTCGCGTCAGTTGCAACTGATTGAATATTGCGATCGGGTGCTCCAAATCCTAAGTAGGCGCCAACTCCTATATCTGCTAATGGATTACCTGCCATGTCGTAAACATGTCCGCTTACCGTGAATGTTTGAGTTAAAGTGAACTCTACGGTTTGTCCAGGCACTACAGCATATTTTTGTGCTGAGGAATATTCACCGTTCCCTTCAACAACAAGGTGATTTAATTGCTCGACACTCTTAAACACAATCTCTCCATTCGAGTCGGTTAGGCCATTATTGGCCAACGTCTTTGCCTTCACCTGGTCTTCGAAAGTGCCGTTACCACTAACGGTGGCGCCGCGCACTCCATAACGTGAAACAAACACGTCGGCAATCGGCGAGCCATCAGTAGCGCTAATTTTCACAGTTACTGGTGAAGCATCAAACAACTCTATTGAAATGGTTTTGCTATCAATATCATTCAACTTAACGAACTTCGTTTCGGAAAGATAGCCTTCTGCCTCAACCAACAATATCATTCTTCCAATGCCGGGTGTTGCCCAGTTTTCAGAGAGGTTTATTATTTTACTTTCACTGTAGTAGTCGAAGATCGCCCAGTTCCCCCACATCGCGTCGCCCGCAGTACCCGTTTCAAAGAAGTGTTTCTCTAACTCAGAGCTGTGTTCAATGGCTGTGATGTGTGCATCGATTAACTCGCCTTGCAAATTGGTTATTTTTATTTGTCGAGGCAGCTGATCAATTGTGCTGCGTAATAACAGGCCGCTGTTATTCTCTGTTGCGTTGTCTAATACGCTGTTTAGCGTTGCTTCGGCAACGGCTTCGTCGTCGACAGCATTAGCGTTGACGTCAGTGTGTTGTTTTATAGTTTGATTGTTCATTTCAAGGGGCGTTGTGCTAGAACCAAAATCGGTAAAGAGAAACCAGGCCACTACTAAAGCAATAAAGCCTGTGATTGCAAAAAAAGTTGTTTTGGGCATTGTGTTATGGGTGTTGCAATATCGTTGTAGTAAACATATTTAACCTATTTCTTCTGCGTCCCAAGATTAGGTCACCGCCGCGCGACATACCAAAGGGAAATGGTGGGCGAATACCTCCGCCGTCGCCACCCTGAGCTGCAACCGCTTGCGGAGCAAAACTACTGTCGGAAATAATTGGTGGAGCAAAAAAAGCTACTGCCACAACTACAATAAGTAAAAGTTTCAGGTAATTATTCATGATTAAATTGTGATTAGTGTGGAGGGTGATTGTTTGTTAGTTTTGTTCATCGCTTCTTCAATCTCATAGAAACGAGAATCTGTTTTCAAAATGTCTAAAGAAATCTCCGGCCATGCTTCGTGCATCAAAACCGACGACTCAAGTAGTCCCATTGCGTGAGAAATTTTTGGCCAGTGTTCGCAAAGCGTTAGCCCGGCTTTGACCTTGTCGCCGGCCGTCCACTGCGCCAAAGCAAGGTGACGAATTAATCGCCAGTAGTGTTGTGAGGCCTGATGCCGCTTTATGATGCGCTCTAGGCGCTCGACCGCAAGATTTGGCCGACTGTTGATTAGGTCAGATGACGCGGACGTAATCGCTATCTGTGGATTGTCACCGATGAGCATGGTGGCTAAATCACATAGATGGTTGCCACTTAGTTGTTGGATATTCTCAGAATAATATGCGTCGTCTAATAATTTCGATGTGAGCTCATTTAGTATTACGCGGAGCTCTTCTATTTCACCCCATAGGTCTAGCGGGCTATGCGGCACCAACATGTGGTCTGGTCGATATAGGCCGCTGCTGTCTTCAAGCAATCCAACCCATACTGCAGCTTTGTGCAATTTTTGCGCTAGTTGGGCGACAAGCTCGTCCGCGTAAGTGCCGCACAATAAATTCAAATCGTGTTTGCTAAAGCTATCGATCATTTGCTCTTCTCCAGCCATAAGGGGCAATGCTATCGTTGGCTCCTACCGCATCCCACAGTTTGGGTATTTGACAATGAATCTCAGAAGGAGAAACTCCAACCGCCCGAGAAACTTCCTTGAGCTGTCCACTTTCCACGATGTATAAATAAAAGATTTCTCGCTGACGCTTGGTCAGCCCATTAAATCTCTGCTGTATCTCAAGCGGTGCTTCACCAGGACACCCCTGAAATTTTGCACCGTACTCTATTATTTTATTGGCTCTAGAAAGGGCGAGTGACTCGACCCACAGGTGGAACACACAATTTGCCGGCGGAAGCTGATGTCGATTTAGGAGTAATATAAATAAATACGAAACAATCGATTCGACAGAGATTAACAAATAATTATCTGTGCTTACATTGCCTATGCTGTGCTCGAGCCATGGCTGTAGGCGCTCGAATAGTTCTCCAAAATATTTCAAGCGCTCAGTTGGCTTTTGTTGCTGTGCAGATAAAAAGTGTGCGCATAACTCACTCCACTCGGTCGCCAACTGGCGGTCTAATTCGGTAATTACTTTTTCAGGAATATTGTTATGCATAGCTGAATATGTGGATGTACAACTCATTGCTCACATCTACGATATAACTAAATTTGGATTTAAGGTATCTCTTTCCCTATTGTCAAGACCTTGTCAACTCATGTTCAATGTTGCGACTTTCTAAAAATCTCGGACGGCAACGGTGAGAGTGCATAATCGCGTCTACAAAACGAAAGTTATCCACAGAGCGAGATTAAGCACTGTCTACATTCCGCGCCAATATTTTCAACGGGTTTGATGAAGCATCGCCCTAGGCAATGACTTAACTAAGCAATAAACGACACGTCTGTGCCACGCTCAATGTCGTCAAATTGGTGCAACGGATCGAACTGCTCTGTCGCTAGTCGCTGCGCCTGCTCTGCCATTTGTTTGCGATCGGCATGCGGCACAGTTTGCTCAAGAAATTTAACGCGCGCTAATTTGTTGTCAAAAGTTAGCATCTGATAAAAGTGTCGCACAAAACTCATCTCACCCCACCACGCCATATCATTTTCTGCGCTATTGTATTTTGAGTTAGTAGCATAATGCAATACTGCAAGATGCACAGGCAGCTCTGATTGGGCAGCCACCTGAAACATATTCGACTTATATTGACGAATCTCGCCCCCGGAAGAAGACGCGCCTTCTGGGAAAAACATCACGCCATTGCCCTCGTCCACCTTATCGGTAATGCCTTTAATGGCCTCAACCACACCATGGCGCTGCGTGCGATTAATAAACACGGTGCCAGCAGCACGGATCAATGGCCCCATTACTGGCCACTTAACCAACTCTGATTTTCCCAAAAAGAAGCCGTCGAGCTGAGACCATAGTATGATCACATCTAAATAACTAAGATGGTTACAAGCTAACAAGTATGGCGCTGACGGCTTAGGGCCTTCACTCTCTACTTTAACCCCCATTATCGCTAGGGTAACACGCGCCCAAACGCCAAGTTGATGCAATAATAATTTGTCGGCCGCGCGCGAAGAAAAAATTCTTACTAGCGGCGGCAGTATCCAACTCACAACAAGCATTGCCAATACGCAAAGCCCGATTACCAAACGAATAATCGCACGTGTATGAGCAAGAACCAAATGCAGCATTAAGTTCGAGAGGCTGCGCGTTCGGCGGACAGGGCCTCGAGATGCTCAGCGGCGTCTTCTGTTGGGTAACACCCTGTAAAACAGCCAGTGCAAAATTGCTCGATGTTTTTGTTGCCCTCACGGCCACCATCTATCATGCGCTGAATATCTAGGTAGCATAATTCGTCGGCACCGATTTCGTCGCGTACTTCATTTAAGCTGCGGTTAATCGCCACAAAGTCATCTTCTGTTGCCATATCAATCCCGTAGGGGCATGGTGCAATGAGTGGCGGCGAAGTTGACGCAAAGTAAACTGCCTTAGCTCCTGATGCCCGTGCAATTTCAATAATCTTACGCGAAGTATTACCGCGAACGATCGAGTCGTCTACAAGTAAAACCACTTTGTCTTTAAACTCGAGTTGTATCGGATTTAATTTACGGCGAATAGATTTTTGACGCTCTTCTTGGTTAGGCATGATGAAGGTACGCCCAATGTAACGGTTTTTGGTGAAGCCCTCGCGGTAAGGTAAGTCAAGCTCTTCGGCGCAAGCTAAAGCAGCGTCACGCGCACTATCAGGAATCGGAATAACTACGTCTGGTGTTGGGCGACCCTCTTCTTTCCATTGCTGGGCCAAAGCCACGCCAAATCGACGACGTGATTTGTAAACACTAATCTCATCTAAAAATGAATCGGGGCGTGCGAAATAAACCAGTTCGAAAATACAAGGTGTGTGTTTTCCCTCGACGACCTGAACGAATTGCGGCTCTTCGCCTGGAATAAGGACCACCGCTTCGCCGTTGCGCAAATCGCGAACGCGTTCGAACCCGATTACGTCAAATGCTACTGACTCTGAAGCGATTGCCCACTCAACACCCTCGGCTGATTCGCGACGGCCCAACACGCATGGCTTAATACCACTTGGATCGCGGAAGCCGAACATGACGCCTTCGGATAAAATTCCGCCGACAGAGTAGGCTCCTTTTGCGCAATCAAATGCTGCTTTAACCGCGATCGAGATACGGTCAGCAATAGCTTCTGAGCGTAGAGTACGTTGCATACCCTGTGCAAAGGCATAAAGAATTGCTTCGACATCACAAGATGATTCCATAACAATGTTGTCGTTCGGAAACTTACTTTTTCGCAAATCAACCCAGTTGGTTAAATTGCCATTATGTGCCATCGCAATTCCGAACGGGAAGTTTATATAAAATGGTTGAGCATCTTCTTCTGCGCCCGTCCCCACTGTTGGGTAGCGTACATGACCAATCGATAAATTGCCCTTAAGTCGTTGCATGTCGCTGGTGCGAAAAATATCGCGCACCATGCCGTTTTGTTTACGCAGGTGGAACATGCCGTCAAAAGACAAAATGCCTGCGGCGTCTTGTCCGCGGTGTTGAAGGGCAATTAAGCCTTCGTAAAGTTCAGGGGCAACATCGCGCCCAGGCAAGCCAGCAATTCCGAGAAAGCCACACATTGAGAAAACAATTGGTTAGGTGTTATGCGGTAATTCGCGAGTATATTGTAATTAAATTCTCTAAGATTTGCGCGCTATCCCGGTGTAATTCGTCGTCCCAATGATACTTTTTGTCTTCACGGTCGTACAGCGGGTCATAATAGTGGTCTAGCAATACATCAACCAAGGCGTCGTGGTTTTCATTGGCTAGAAGCGCCTGCAATTCCCCCACCCATTTCGCTCCGATACGCGCTTCAAGAAACGGTAGCGCCGCGGCAATTTGTTGATTTGCATCAGGCTTCGCTAGGTAATCTTCTTGCAAGGTTTGCCGCCGATAAGGACGACTCGCCGCAATTTTCACTTGCGTTCCGCTAGTCATCTTATCAAACAACCCTTGGGGGATGACCACATCACCCACCTTGCGGCTCTCGCCTTCAATAAATGCGGGGCCATCTTTGAGTTCGAACAATCGCTGTAACAACATTGACTCAAAGCGTTTTTGACTTACCGGACACCGTCCTACTGCGCCTAATGCTGACGAGCGGTGGTTAGCCAGTGATTCTAAGCAGATCGTTGAATTGGGCACTACAGCCTCAATATCGGCAAGAAGATTGGTTTTCCCGACTCCGGTTCTACCGCGTAGTACGATGGCCGCTGGGTATGGATAAGCATGGAGTGAATCCATCACCCACTGCCGATAACTTTTATAACCCCCCTCCAGCAGCACAGCGCGGATGCCTAGGGCTATCAATAAACTAACAAATGACCGCGAGCGCATGCCGCCACGCCAACAATAAACCACCAATTCGGTATCGTCGGTTAGAGCTTGATTAACATCTATTGGGGTGGACTCTACTCCACCACGCAAATTATGCGCGAGGATATCGAAGTTGCTTTTGAGTAAATCATTATCGATAGATTGCCCAAGCACCTGATTAAGTAAGTCTGGCAGGCGTTGCTCGATTATCTTTAGGCCTTCGAGGTAAGCTTCGCCGGGGGAATGCTGTTTATAAAGTGTGCCTACCACTGCACGCTGCTCATCATCGAACAACGGTACGTTTTGAGCCCATGGTACGTGGTCTACCGCGTACTCACTTGGGCTACGAAGGTCGATCCAGCGCAGGTTTTTACGCTTTTTCAAGCTTTGGAAAGAAAAGGCAGGCAGCAAAGGTGCCGCTACTTTAAATTATCCGCCATGCAAAAGCTCATCGAATGTGTCCCGAACTTCAGCGAAGGCCGAAATTTAGAGATAATCAAGCAAATCACCGACGAAATAACTCGGGTTGATGGCGTAACTTTACTCGATGTTGATCCGGGAGGGGCAACCAATCGCACGGTGGTCACATTCGTAGGCGAACCAGAGGCGGTTATTGAAGCTGCGGTGTTGGCGGGCCACAAGTCAAAGCAGCTCATCGATATGTCGAATCATAGCGGCGAACATCCACGATTCGGCGCCATGGACGTCTGCCCTTTAGTTCCCATTTCCGGAGTGAGTATGGATGAGACGGTCGAGTATGCACGGAAACTCGCCAAACGTTTGGGTGACGAGGTTGGTTTGAGTATTTACTGTTATGAAAACGCGGCTCTAGTAGACGAACGGCGAAATCTGGCTGTGGTCCGCGCTGGTGAGTACGAAGCACTAGCCACTCGCCTTCAAGATGAGCGTTGGGCTCCAGATTTCGGGCCGACTGATTTTCAAGCATCAACCGGCGCGACAGCAGTAAGCGCTCGCGATTTTTTGGTCGCTTACAATGTTAATTTAAACACGACGTCCACACGACGCGCCAATGCTATTGCCTTTGATATTCGGGAAAAAGGGCGAATATTACGTAAGCCACACCCGATTACCGGTGAAATTCAGCGTGACGAGGACGGCAAAGCCATATGGTCGCCTGGAAGCCTCAAGGCAGTAAAAGGAATTGGTTGGTTTATTGAAGAGTTTGGCGTTTGTCAGGTTTCGATGAATTTGACCAACGTGTCTATCACCTCTACCCACGTCGCTTTTGACGAAGTGCTCAATAAGGCTCAAGCGCGCGGTATTCGGGTAACCGGCTCCGAGCTAGTTGGCCTCATCCCCTTACAAGCCATGCTCGATGCTGGTCGCTACTTTTTAAAGAAACAGTCGCGCTCAACAGGTATTGCCGATGCCGAGCTAATCAAGATCGCGGTTAAGTCTATGGGGCTCGACGAGCTCTACCCTTTTAAGCCCGAAGAAAAGATTATCGAATACGTCTTGGAGGCTCAAAACAAGTCTCAGCGCTTGATTAATCTGACGCTTCGTCAATTCTCCGAGCTCACAGCTTCCGAATCTCCTGCTCCAGGGGGAGGCTCTGTTGCAGCAACCCTAGGAGCGCTAGGAGCGGCACTTGGGACCATGGTGGCCAACTTGTCCTCACACAAAGCTGGGTGGGATGATCGATGGGAAGAATTCTCTGCTTGGGCAGAACGCGGGAAAAAATGTCATGACGAGTTGTTGTCGCTAATTGATAAAGACACCGATGCTTTCAACCAAATCATGGCTACATGGAAGCTGCCGTCCAATACGGATAGCGAAAAGGCTGACAAAGAAACTGCAACGCAAGCTGCTGTTCTTAACGCGATTGAAGTGCCATTCAGAATTATGGAAGTCGCCGCTGAAAGCCTCGAAGTTGCAGAAGCTATGGTGAACGATGGCATCCCAGCATCACTATCTGACGCCGGAGTTGCTGCCCTTTGCGCCCGCTCTGCAGTAATGGGAGCATACCTAAATGTAAAAATAAACAGCGGTGACTTGACGGATACCTCACGCCGCAATAAATTCCTCGACGATGGCGAAGCACTCCAGCAACATAGCATTGACGTCGAACAAAAAATATTATCGTTAGTAAATGGCCTTATTTGATCAACCTAAGCAAACTCGGCTCGAAGAGTACCTCAACGGATTGACCCATGGGGCAGGGTTTTTCTTGTGCTTGATCGCCTCGCCCTATCTCATGTATCAAGCGTACTACGCTCAAACCGATTATGCTGTCATCGCATGTGCGGTTTTCTGCAGCTCAATGTTATTGATGTACGGTGCATCGACCATCTATCATCTCACCAACTCCCCGCGGCGCAAAATGCAAATGCGTTCGCTTGACCATATTTGCATTTTCGTCCTTATCGCTGGCAGCTACACCCCTTTTGCGCTCCTTGCTTTGCCTGCAGATTGGGGAATAACTTTTTTTATCACGGCTTGGTCATTGGCGATCATCGGCATTGCTTTCAAAATCTGGTTCTTTGAGCGCTTCGAGAAAATTTCTTATCTCTTCTATTTAGCGATGGGGTGGTTGTCAATCTTCGGCTACACACCGTTAAAGCAGGCCCTTGGCGATGGTGGCATGTGGTTGCTCATTGGAGGTGGTGCCGCCTACACCATCGGAATTCTATTCTTCTTGTTAGACCAAAGAATCCGCTTCTTTCACACGTTATGGCACCTTTTCGTGGTCGCTGGCAGTGCCTTTCATTTTTTAGCCGTTTATAAATACGTTATTTAAGTCAGTAGACGCTCTATCTCTGCCATGAGCTCACGTGGCGCAACAGGCTTCTTGAATATCGATGCGCCAAGTTTTTCGGCGAGCTCAAGATAAGACTCAGCGCGATTCGCACCACCACCCGACATTGCAATAATCGGCATCGACGGATAATCGCGCCGCGCCACCATGATGTTTTCAATGCCTTCGCTGTTGGGCATGATTAAATCGGTAAGCATTAAGTCAAACTGCTGCTCAGCAAGGGCTGCTGCTGCTTGCGCACCATCACCAACAGCAACCACTACATGCCCGATATGCTCGAGTAAACGCTGTAAGGTATCGCGAATATCTGCATCGTCTTCGGCAAGTAAAAGGAGTGCCATGTTTTTATTATAGTTAAGTCGCCTTTCCAACCATGACGCCCACCACCAACAATGATTCTGTTGAGCCCAAGTTGCCCGACAATTTCTCAGAGCTTTTTCTAGACGCTGAGCTAGAGCTTCTTGGTCGCCAAATGCGTGCCGGACTACCGATTGGCATTGTCTTGTATTTATGTTTTTCTGCACTCGACTGGCTGGTCGCTCCAGAATTATTTAATACTTTTTTATCCTTACGCCTGGTAGCAATTGTTTTCCCGCTGGCGATGATACCGTTGTCCAAATCTGAATTCGGACGGCTCAAAATTCGCGGTCTGGCGCTAATGACTTTATTGCTTGGTGCTTGTTCCATGGTATTGATGTGTTTTTTACTTGGAGGTTTCGCAAGCAACTACTTCGTGGGTTTGATTCTTATGATGTTTTTCGTTGGCCTGTTTCTACCATGGGGCATTCGCAACAACATTATTTTTTTGGGTTTGACTAACGCCGCGTACTTCGCAAGTAGTATTTACCGTAGCGACGGATTTGTCGGTGCTGAAATGCCCATAGCCTTCATGCTTGGCTCGACAGTGCTTACTCACCTGGCTGCCAATATGATGGAGCGGTCTCGACATCGGGCATTCGCGATGCACTTGCAGCTCGAACAGGCGAATAATGACTTACAAGAGCTCGACCGCGCCAAGTCACGGTTCTTTTCGAACATCAATCACGAGTTGCGCACTCCATTGATGTTAATCATGGGGCCTCTCGAATCAATGATTCGTGGCGACAAGGTTAATCAACAACGCATGTTTAAATCAATGAACGCCAATGCACGACGGTTGTTGCGCCAGGTAAACTCAATCCTGACTTTATCCAAGCTTGATGCCGACAAACTCGAGTGCCGTCGCGAACTTTTTTCCTTGCACACAATCATTGAGGAGCTAGTCCTCAGCGCACAGCCCTTTGCTGAACAGCGAGGCATCAACTTACACCACCAAGGTGTCGCCGATCTTCCGAGCTTACCTCTCGACCCTGAACAAATAGAAACCGTTTTTGCCAACCTCGTTTCCAATGCATTGAAGTTTTCCGAAGATGGTGGTGAAATAATAGTTGAGGGCTCATTAGAACGTAATCACTTGTGCATAACCGTTAAAGACCAGGGCCGCGGCATCGAAGCCGCGCAGCTGCCGTATATTTTCGATCGCTTTCACCAAGCACCTGAGAAACTGGGTGGTAAAACCCAAGGCACGGGCCTGGGCTTAGCTTTAGCAAAAGACCTAGTCGAAATGCATGGCGGCAGCATTAGTGCTATTAGTGAAATAAACATAGGGACTACTTTCACCATTCACTTGCCAACCCTTGAAGCGAGTGATTGGGATTCTCAACAAGAACCCGCGTCTACTTCTACCGCCGCGGGTTCGAACATGGGTTATATGGCTCTCCCTGAATTGCCAGACAATGCGCCACTCGAGCCTGCTCCGGAAAACGCGCCGCGAATTTTAATTGTTGAAGACAACCCTGACATGCGTAACTTTTTGGCAACCGCACTCGCTTCGAAATACAACGTGCTCACCGCCGAAGATGGTAAATTGGGTTTATTGGCCGCGCGTCGCGAACACCCGGACGTTATTTTGTCCGACGTACAAATGCCGGTCATGGGCGGCTTCGCAATGTTGGCTGAATTAAGAAAAGACCATAGCTTCGACCGCACTCCCGTGTTGATGCTCACCGCTCACTCTGAATCATCGGCGATGGTTGAAAGCTTAGAGCTTGGCGCAGTCGATTATATTCATAAGCCATTTAAGTTGACCGAAATTGAAGCGCGGATTGCTGCCCACTTACGCACCATTTCTATGCTTGAGGAGATAGACGAACGTGATTCTCGATTGGTTGCTGTTGGTCAAATAGCAAGCACTCTAGCACATGATATGCGTGGTCCGTTAACGTCAATTATTAATCGTGCTGAACTGTTGCGCATCATGACAGAGGGTGGTGAGAAAGACGAATTGGTTGATCAAGAAATCGCTGCGATCGAGCAGTCAGTACGCAGGGTAAATTCCATGATTCAAGAATTGCTTGAATTCGTTAGTGGGCGCGAGGTGGTACTTGAACAATCCGTAACGGTCGTTGAAGACTTAATGGCGCCGGTGGCCGCCGAATCGCAAATGGCTCTGCAGCATTCAGGGATTGAGTGGTCGTTTTTAATGCAAGGCGGTGAAAATAAATTACTTGTTGACCGCCATCGTTTTTCCAGAATCATTGAGAACATTATTAATAATGCGCGGGACGCTCTACTTAGTTCAAACACCGCGTCGCCGAAGGTTAGTTTGCACGTGTCAACAGATGAATCACATTTGATTTTATCTATCAGTGACAACGGCCCCGGTATCCCACAAGATGTCGCAAATTCATTATTTCAACCATACGCCACCGCCGGCAAAGCGCAAGGACACGGTCTCGGCTTAGCGATTGTGCGAAACCTAGTAACTGCAAACGGAGGCTCGGTCAGCCTCGACTCAACGGTTGAGTGCGGCTCATCGTTTATTATAAAACTACCTTTGCTATAGCCCTAGCTAGCTATCCGTTCGTTGCTCGCAAGAACAAACAACGATTCGTTATGTCTGCTATAACCTCAGAGTTGACCGGCAAGACACTACCAAGGTCGTGCATTTGTTGCTCGGTGCGGTAAATTAAGTGCCAGGCCGATGCGTATTCAATTAGCCACGAACTATCCGTGGTACGCACTAGATTGCCTATCAGTAATTCGCCGCCTTCCCTTAGCATGCCAAACAATTCATTGACCGTGCGTTGGGCAAGAAATTGGGGCAAGTAGTCAAATAACCCCATTGAGTAGACGAGGTCTACATCTTTCAGCACCTGGCTTACCAGTTCGCGTTCGGCGCCTCTTTTGGGTGCCATAATTTGTCGCAACGAAAAATGTAAACAATGAAATTCAATGGGGGGGTTATCGCCACGTTCAGCACAAATTTTAGTCAATGCGTTCAGGCAATTACGCAAGGCGTCTTCGTCTTGATCAATAAGAAAAATATCGATTTTATAATCGATATTTTTCGTTTCGCGGACAAACGTGCGTAGCTCCATGGCTGGGCCCGATGCAAGTGAAACTATTTTCGTCGGACGGTTTAACGCCGCTACCTTACTAATTGCGTCAAGCGCAACCTTGCCGCGTGCACAAACTGTTTTACCTAAGGGCATTTCTTGCGAGAAGTATTGCAAAAATCGTTGATACAAAGTGTCGCCCTCAAGATCCTCGGCTTGGGTCAACTCCATCATGCGAAAATCACCCGCATAGCCTTGTGGTTTTTCGTATGCCCTGCGCTGAATTTCTCCATGCGTTAATTCGCGCATTAACAATGTTTGTGAAAAGTTAAGAGCTAGGTCTTTAGTATCAGCGTCAAACTTGGACGAGGTTTGGTCGAGGCGCGATGCAATCTCCAAAAATTGTGGTGCCCATTTTTGGAATGTTGCCGCACACAATCGTCTCGACATATCTACTTCACGCCATCGATTCTCGGTGTCGCTTTTTTGATAGGCATCAAGAGTGGTGTGTACCTCGCACAACATCGAATGTAATTGCGCAACGTCGGCCTGCCAATCTTGTGGTAAACCAGAGGCCTGCTCATCGCGGCGCAACAAGTACCTTTCGAGACGATATTCGAGGAATTCGTCTCTGAACTGAAGTTCTGCCAAACTAATGTGCCCGGTGATAACCCTAAACCCAGCTGATTTACTTTCGTCGCCGAGGCTGCTCACTTCAATTGAGCCAGACCAAAACAATTGCTTGTGATGGTATATTTCGACACCATCGATTAATTGCCCGACGCGTATCTCAAGTGGTTGCTCAGACTCAATCGCCATCCCTGTGGACGACACATTGGTAACTAGATATTCGCGGCCGCCAAATTGGCAGCGAGGAACATGATTTAATTCGTTTGAATTAAGCCTATCACTACGAAAACGGAATTTACTCGTTGCGCCCTGAAGGGCAGCGTGAACAGCGCCGTTTACGATTGATTGAGGTTCTGATTGGGTCATGGGGCAACAAATGACGTGAGCATTCGTAGCAATCGACCATTAATGGGCTGATTATCCCTATCTTTCCCTAGAAGATTTTAGGGGGGCCTGATTGCGCCGCGTATCGTGTTGACCACCCCACATCTTGTGTCTGCCGCTAACAATCCTTTGAATTTCTCGGAAAAAGTGTTCGGCTGGCATAGCGACTAACCTCTGTTTTTCCTTTAGATCGATGTTCTGCGCGAGCCAAAACCCTTCTCGGTTGGCTTTTTCAAGGAACTGCCATTTACGAATCGACAACAGCACCTGCAGGGCCTCTTCCACCGAAGCTTGTTCAAGCCACGTTGCGGTTTTGTCGCCCAACCACCCATCGACATGGGCTTGGCGCAGGGCCTCTCGTATACGAGATTCGCGCTGGCGCAGATCATGGTGTGGAGGGCGTTGTGGCCGTGGTGGCCGCGTAACACTCTTGTCCATGCGAGAGCGAACTGCCGTTCGCATGTATCGTCGTTGCTCACGTTTGCCCATTACGCCGAACTTTTCGAGTTCTTCGGCGCTCATTTCGGCCAGTAATTGTTCGCGTTCGGCATCGAAAATCGCTTGGCGTTTTGAATACTCTTGCTGTTGCTCATCACTTAATTGGCTCCACCACTGTTTAGCACTAACTTGTGGTTGATGTGGTGGTGATGATTGGGGCGCAAGCTCTTGTTGAGCCAAGGCCACCAATGCGAAAGTTGCCAAAATCATTACTTGGCCTCGCTATTAAGGATGTCGAGCGCAAAATCGACCACTTCAATGGCCACCCGTGAGTCTTGGGTAGCGTCTGTTTCTGACAGTTGGAGCCAATCAAGGATCTCGAGGTTGGCATAGATGGAATCAATATCAACCGCCGCCATATCTGCATCGTGCTCGACGTCGACCGGAATGCTCATGGAGCGACTTCCTTGCCCTATCCAAATACCCAATGCCAACATAACAGATGCTGCTACCGCAAAACCGCTTGCTCTCATGAATGATGTGCGCCTCTGGTGAGCATTAGGCTCAACCTCACGCATCACAGACTCGACAAAACCTGCCGGCACAGCTGCCGGGGTGTCGGAATCTAGCATATCGTTAAGCCAATCAGTCATTTTCGGAATCCTTATAGGGTTGTAGAACCTCGCGCAAATTGGTTCGCGCACGATGTAACATTGATTTGACGGCCGAGCCGCTAAGACCTGTTACTAATGCAATTTCATCTAGATCTAGACCGTCGTAATGTTGAAACACTAAAACCGCGCGTTGGTTGTGCGGAAGTTGCTCTAATCCCCAAGAAACTAGGCCCGCCCAATCATCTGAACTAACTGCGGCTTCTGGGGGGGCAGACTTCGGGTCTTGTTGCGTAATTTCGGCGCCATCATCGCCCTTCGGCATCATATGCAAGGGTTTGCGCTTTTCGTCACGAATGCGGTTAAGCGCTAAATTGTAAGTAACCCGGTATAAAAAAGTCGAGAATTTGCCTTGAGCGCGATAGTTTTCGCGGCTTCTCCATATTCGCACAAAGACCTCTTGTGACACATCTTCGATGGCGCCTCGTGGCCCAAGTATGCGCCGTAACAAGGCAAAAACCATGGATTGATAACTTTCGACCAACAACGCGAATGCTTGATGGTCGCCCTTGGCTACACCAACCATGAGTTCGACGCCAACATCTGGTGCGAAATCATTAGGGCTTGGGTTATTACTCAAAAGGCCATCCGTTATTATCTGCATTGCGTGGCCACAACTTTGTTGCTACGCCTATTACTTGAGCTGCCGAAACCGGACCGTAGTGGCGCGAGTCGCGGCTGTATTTAGAATTGTCTCCGAGAAAGAAAAACTCGTCGCCCGATATTTTTAACACCTGGGCTACACCGAAGTTTCCTGAAATATCATAGTTTATTTCACACCCTATCTTTACATTTTTGAAAGAGCATTGCCCGTGCATCTCAAAAAATAATTGTTCGTGCGGCGAATCGCCTCCCGCCGTCCAATCTTTTGTCGCTTCAACCGTAACACTTTCTCCAACATGAACGCCGTCGACAAATGCTGATAGCTGGTTGTGTGCAACCGAAATTAGTAAGTCGTGCTCTTGCCCGGGTTCACCAACAAGCATGCCGTGAGCCAATTTCGTATTCACCTGCTTCTCATCATCAAAGCTATATATTGACCACTCACTAGTCATCGAGTTTATTGAAAGTCGATATTGGTTACTGCCACGAGCAATGACGAGCGTAAAAGATGTTGACGGTTGTAACTTACATGTAACCTCGAAGGCATGCCCGAAGTGGTCATTTGGTTTTTGTAATCCAACTTGTGTGGCCTTGGCCGATGATGTCCACCACCCGTTTTGGTAGGCCAAGTTCTTGTTCTTCAACATAAACTTATTCTCAAGTTCTGAATCGATGCCGGGCCATTCGGCCAACAAGTCTTTAATGCCACTTATCGGCGCAGTGTTTGTTTCGCCATTAATGTAAAGTTTGCCCCCAACAATCTGCACGGTATCTCCCTGAATTGCCACACATCGCTTAACAACTTTTTCGCCACTATCCGGCTCGATTATTACCGCGAGTTCGCCGCGTGTTGGGGCACGGCTTTCTTGCCATAGCCATTGCCCCGATTCTAGGCCTGGTGTCATCGAGGCACCAACAACGTGGGCGGTTTTCTGCAAGACAATAGCCATTAATATTATTGCAACGGCAATGATATAAATGTGGGGTTTTCGCAAACTAGATTAAGACGGAAGCCACGCCTAAGAATAATGCTACTGCCGACAAGTCAGAAACAGCGATCATTACGGGGCCGGCAACTAGGGCCGGGTCTAGTCCAGCAGCCTCACTTCCGACTACAATAGACGCCGCGGCGGTGTTCGTCCAAATGACAGACAACCATAATGCTAAGCCAAGCATTAATCCAGTTTGATAGTCGTTTAGAAGTAGTCCCATCGCTGGCCCCGCCACTAAAGCTGATAAAAACCCCAGCACTACTCCGAGGCGCATTTCGCTCAAAAACACCGAAAGTCGGCGCCCTGAGACGATTTGGCCAACTGCGAAACCTCGCACTAATACCGCGGATGTTTGCATGCCGACCGTGCCTGACAATGCCAAGACCATTGGCACAAAAGCAACCACCATGCTGTATTTATCGGGCAAACTAGTAACGTCTCGAGAAAAGTGTTCCATTACTTTTGACATTATCAAACCAGCAACTACCGGGATTGCCAAGTATGGCGCACGGTGGCTGACCATCTCAAGCAACGGTTCGCCCGCATCCGAGTCGCCACTTGCACCAGCAAGAAGCAGTGCATCTTCTGAGCCCTCTTCTTCAACCACCTCAAGAGCATCGTCTGCCGAAACAACACCGATAATACTATTGCGTGCATCAACAATCGGCAACAACGATAAGTTGTAACGCAAAATTCGGCGCGCTACTTCTTCACGGTCTTCGTCAACTCGCGCTGAAATAACGTCTGGATTCATGAATTCTGAAACACATTCACTGCCCTCCAGTTCAAGTAGCTCGCGAGTTGTGATTACGCCTTGTAATATGTTGTTACTATCGGCGACAAAAAGAACATATACTGATTCTGCTTCGCCCTCGTCGCCTTTAATTAACTTAATGGCATCAACAACTTTTTCGTTTTCGGAAATCGAAAGGAACTCTGTGGTCATCATTCCGCCCGCACTCTCTTCTGGATATGAGGTGAGATGGCGTAGTTCGGTCGCAGTTTCTGAATCAACAAAGCACAGCACCTCGAGACGCAACATGTCGGGCAACCCGTTCAAAACATCTACGCCGTCGTCAACCGAAAGCAAGCTAAGGTAGCCGCCGATCGATTGAGGGTCTCGCTCTTCGAGCAGCGTGCTTTGCAGTTTTTCATCGGCCTCGGCGAGAACCAGCGCGCCTCGCTCGATATCCATACTTTCGAATATCTCTCGCGCTCGTTCGATGTCGACATCTTGCCATAAAGCATCTGCAATGTCTGCAGGATGCATGCCGTCGTTGAGGACGAAGTCGCTGTGGTCGGAGGCCATGACAATATCCTACAGCCGCGACCCTTAATTTCGAAGCATTCTGTGTCCAACGAAAAGCTAAACATGCGATAATCTAGGCGAACAATTACTGCCGTGGACAAAAACAAACTAATCTTCGATTGGGCTAATAATGGCCCTCATCCCGCCGACGCCAAACCATCTTCCATTCAACTGGTTGATGAAACTTTGCGTGACGGCTTGCAGTGTCCTAGTGTTAGCGAGCCATCACTCGACGAAAAAATTAAACTCGTGCATTTAATGAATGATTTGGGCATTGATTGCGCCGACATTGGCTTACCGGGGGCTGGAGATGTTGCACGAGAGCACATCATGGCTCTAGCACAAGAAATGACCTCACTAAATATCACGCCAAACGTCGCATGCCGCACCATGATTAGCGACATCGAGCCTGTTGTTGAAATGTCTCAAAAGCTTGGTCAGCCCATTGAGGTTTGTGCTTTTATTGGTTCGTCGCCTATTCGTGCTTACGCCGAAAATTGGGACCTCGAACGCATGGAAAAAATGGTGCGTGATGCGGTGCGCTTTGCCAATAGCCACGACTTGCCGGTGATGTTTGTAACCGAAGACACGGTGCGCTCAACTCCAGAAATACTTCGACGCTTAAATGGGGCGGCCATCGAAGAAGGCGCAAACCGTTTATGCATCTGTGACACCGTCGGCGGCGTCGACCCTACAGCGGTGCGTAATATTTTCTCTTGGCTAAATGATTTTTTGGCCGAAAAGGGCGCTTCTCATATTGGACTAGATTGGCACGGTCACCGCGACCGTGGCCTTGGTTTAATTAACACCCTTACCGCTATTGCTTCTGGCGCAGACCGCGCACATGCCTGTGCTCAGGGGATTGGCGAGCGTGCTGGGAACACCGAAATGGATTTGCTACTAGTTAACCTTAAGTTGCTTGGATGGATTGATCGAGATTTACGCAAACTTGGCGACTACGTAAACTTTGCCGCCCAAGCAACCGGACGCCCTGTTCGTGGCGAATACCCTGTATTCGGTAAAGACGCTTTCGAAACTGCAACAGGAGTACACGCCGCTGCGGTTATTAAAGCTTTAAAAACTGGCGACAAATGGTTGTCCGATTTGGTCTACTCGGGTGTACCTGCTAGCGATTTCGGATTAGAGCAGATTATTTCTGTTGGCCCAATGAGCGGCAAGTCGAATGTAATTTGGTTCTTAGAACAACGTGGGCACGAAGCTACCGATCAGCGCGTAGCTGATGTCCTGGAATGTGCTAAAAAATCGAAGTCGATTTTGAGCGAAAAGCAGGTCTTCACTGCTGCAAAAATAAATTAACGCAAGCCGTTATAGAGTTCACTGCAGCTTTTAACTAATTGGTGAAATCGGTGGCTGTCGCGCGATAGCTCGAAGCAAGCTGTGATATTCGGGCTTAGGTGCTGCTCACATGCTGTGACCAATGATGGCCAATCAACATCCCCTTCGCCGGGGGCACAATGGGTATGTTCGCCGCGTCGCATGTCATCTAACTGAATAGCTACTATTTCGTTTTTATACAACTCAATTGCCTCGGCGGGAGAATACTTGTCATTGACCAATAGGTGCCCAACGTCTAAACATAGGCCGGTATTGCTTGGCAGTTCCTCTCGGATGTTTAACCAGTCGCTGATGTTCGCAATCCAATGCCCCGGCTCTGGCTCAATGGCAATTTTTATTTTGTCGCCTGCGCTGTTGCTTAGACTGTGCATCGCCTCAAGAAAATTATGTTGGGCTTGTGATGGCGCTTGTGCTGCCGGCAATACGCCCGACCACAAAGATATGGTTTTCGCCTCGAAAATCTCACACCACTCGAGCATCTGTTGTAAAAATCTAAGACGACTCATTCTGCTTTCGTCGGGCTCTAGTAAGTTTGGGCGATGCTTACGTTGAGCATCAAGAATATACCGCGCACCCGTTTCGAGTACTACTTCGAGGCCCAATTTTTGGCACAATCTAGCCGTTGCCGCCACGTCTTCTAGAGAAGAATTGCGCGGATCTAAGTGGCAAACATCAGGAGTTATGGCGACTGCTTGATAGCCGCAGTCGGCAAGCATTCGCAACCCTTCATCTAATCGATGCGAGCAAAATCCGTTTGAGTTGTAACCTAACTTTACCATTTGTTAGTGCCGTAAATCTAATTTTATTTCTGTAGCGAGTCTGTCGGCACGCATTAATTGTTGACGTATTGCCAGCGACGACGATTTAGAATTGCCACAAGTGACGAGCATTTCGTTTAATATCACTAGCGAAGATTCTAAGTCTTTTAATATATCTTCGCGCGCACGACGGAATTGTAAAAAGTCACCCTCTTCTCTACCGTAGTGTTGACGAAGGGCCTCGGCAAATTTTTGTTCGACACTTTCTACAAGATCAATAACCTCATACCAACGATTGTCTTGTAAATGAAGGGGGCGTAAATCCATCTCTAAGGGCTCGGTTATCTCGCCGTCATATTGACGTGGCTGGGTATATTCCAGCATCTGGTTTTCTGTACGGAATAACCTCCAGCTTGCGGCTCCGGCCACTGCCAATAACATCACGAGAAACAAAAACGCTTTCATGAATTAGCCAATAAGCGCCGCATAACCACCGGCATTCTCTGCAGTAGGCTCAAAAGTCTTTTCTTCAAGTACAGTTTTAGAAAAGTCTTTTGCAATTCTAGCTGCCATCATCTCATTTTCTTCTGGCTCTAATGAGCAGGTGCTGTAAAGAACCCGCGTATTTTCACCGACAACTTTACTTAATATTTTTTTACGAAATACATTTTGTAGTGTTTCTAATTCGTGCAGATACTTCTTGGAAAAGCGGTGGCGGGCTTCAGCGCGCTTATTGAACACACCGCTGTTTGAGCACGGCACATCGCATAAGACCAAATCAAAATCTCCGGGGGGCAAACCTTCGCCATCCTTACTTATATGGTGGTAGGTCAGCTGGTGCTGCAAGCGCGCGCCCTCTAATTTCATGGTGTCCAACCGTGAAGAGCTTACATCACACGCATGCAAATCTATTTTGCCTAGCGTTGACTCGTACACCGCGAAAGACTTCCCGCCTGGTGCCGCACATAAATCTAACACTTTTTCGTCTGGCCTAGCTTTCCCTGCCATCGCTGTTTGCCACGATGTGATGTCTTGAATAGACCATTCTCCGTCCGCGAATCCCTCGGCGCTAGCAACTGACTCACCCGCTTTTAGTTTTAGTTTTTCACAGACTTCCTCTGCATTTGACTTGAGCGCATTCATGCGTCGCCACAATTGCGCCGGCTGATTCAAAGCGTGCATCCGCATTGCGCATTGCTCTGCACCAACTTGCTCCGTCCAACGTTTAACTAAAAACACCGGAAATGAATGTTGTTGCGCAGCGGCCAAAACCGGATCTTTTTTAGGATCGGCGAAAACTGACTTTGTGAAGCCTACATCAAATGCCTGAAACACGTTGGTTGGTGGCATTTTCGCAATAGACTTTGTCATGCCTCGCGATACTGCGCGCAACACCGCATTAACAAATTTTATTTCATTGCCGAGTTCGGGCTTAGCGGCGTCAATGGTTTCATTGATAGCCGCATAGTCGGCGACAGAGTTCATGCATAACAACTGGTAAAGCCCGAGGCGGATAGCGTGTTGCGCCACCTCATTGCGGATGCGTCCCTTGGTGTGCCCGTTCGCAATACAGTCTAGGGTCAGCTGCCAGCGTAGGCTACCGCTTACTAATTCTCTGGCAAAGGCTTGGTCTTGCGCTGAAAAGTTTTGTTGTGCTAGCTCACTGCCAAGCACGCGGGTTGGCATTTGCTTGTGCAACATTATTTTCCATAACGCGCGCCTTAAACTAGTTTGATGTTCTTCCATTATTTTGCGCCGAGTATTTGGCCGGCACCAATGTTGTTGCCATGAATAAACTCTTTGGCGCTAATTTTTGATCTACCGGCGCGCTGCACTTGAATTAATTCAATCGCTCCGTGTTCGCAACAGACATACAGTTTTAGAGACTCGCCAATTACAACTTCTCCAGCATTGCCGGAAACGTTCTCGTCACTGCAAAGTTTGGCGGCATGAACCTTGAGGCCATCTCCGTTGGGTAAAAAGCTAAACGCTCCCGGCCATCCGAGGTTGGTGCGAATTTGTCGATAGACATCTATGGCGGAAAGAGTCCAATCAATTTCGCCATCTGACTTTTTAACTTTACCACAGTGCGTTACAAGCGCATCGTCTTGCGGTGTGCCCTCAGGCAAGGATTGAGACTTTTTTGCAGATTCAACGAATTCACAAAGTAGTTCGGCGCCTGCACTGGCGCATTGATCAAACAACCATGGACTAGTGCTTTCGCTGTCGAGAGTGATTTCGCTACTCGCTAATACGTCGCCAGCATCAAGCTTCAACACCATCTTTTGAATGCACACGCCACCAACGTCGTCACCTTCTTTTATCGCCGACTGAATCGGGGACGCGCCACGCCAGCGCGGCAACAATGATGCGTGAACATTGACGCAACCCAATTTGGGCAACGACAAAAATTCTGAATCTAAAATTTGTCCGTAACTTACCACGATAGCTAAATCACAGCCCCATTCACTGAACTGTGCTTTAAAGTCGGCACTCTTAGCGCTTTGTGGTTGTAGTACCTGAATATTATTCTCTTGCGCCATCCGCACAATAGAATTGCTTGAAAGTTGACGCCCACGGCCGTGACGACTTGGTGGCGCGCTTACAACGCCAACGATATTGTGGCCTGCACCAACAAGCGCCGCCAACGCTTTATCAGCGAATGGCGGGGAGCCCATGAACGCGATGCGCAGATCATTGCACAAAGCGCTTACCTTTATAGATGTGGTTCAACGAAAGCTTTGAACTCGTCGTAGGCGCGGCCACCAGTTAGGCGTGCTACTTCTTCACCACCTTTGAATACTACGAAACATGGGATTGACATGATTCCGAGTTCGGCAGCTTTAGATGGGTGCTCTTGGGTGTTTAGTTTCATCACCTTCAATTTGCCGTCAAAATCGCTGGCAAGCTGATCGACTGCTGGGCCCATTGCTTTACAAGGACCACACCATGGCGCCCAAAAATCTACAATTACTGGGATGGGTGATTCGCACACTTCGCTTTGGAAGTCTGCTTCGGTTAAATCTGTTGCGTTTGACATACTTGTTTAGGGTGTTTTCCCGTCGAGAAGTTCCCCGACTTCTAGATTAAAGTTATCATGCTGACGATCAAAGTCGTCATCGATGTCTTCGAGTTGCAATACTTTGCTGTCACCACAACGCTTAATCACAATGTCGGTGAAAGCAGAATCCTGCTTGATGTTAATTTGCTGCTGCTTTGCTAATTCAAGTAAAGCCACAAGATAATATGCCGCGTCGGACTTTGGCGTATTACCTTGCTCAATTAGGGTTCGCAAAGTGGTCTCTTCAATTTTGTGTAGTTTATGCCACAATTCTTCAACATATGCGCGCAGCGGCTTGCCACTTGGGCGAATTTGATGCGGGCGCATAAAACCCGTTTCTTCTTCGAGGCGTGTGACCGCGGTTAATAAATCCCAAATTGACACGTCTGATAAGTCTATGTGATGTTCTTCATCGCCATCTTCACTGGACTCTTGGCCTATCCATTTGCCACCCGCGCCAAAACACCCTTGGCGGGCGTCCCATTTGTCACGCAATAAGTCGCAAACTTTACGCAGTTCTTTATATGCAAGTAGCTGTTGAACAAGTTCTTCACCTGGGTCGAATGGGTCTTCTTCTAAATCGACCTCATCTTGTGGCAATAACGATCGCGACTTGATGCCAAGTAATGTTGCTGCTATTACGAGATAGTCGGCAGCTTCGTCGATATCGATATCTTTCAGTTGACGCACAAATTTGCAATACGCGTCACAAACCTCGGTCAAAGAAACAACGTGAATCTCTAGCTCTTTGTCGCGCACCAATTGCAGCAACAAATCAAGTGGCCCAAAAAACACCTTGTCGAGGTGAATGTTGAATGCGGCGTCGTCTATTTCTTGTTGTGACGCAGTGTTTGGGAATGTATCTCCTTGCATAGCAACTAGTTTGTCGCTTATCTGTTCTGGATTGGCAGGCTCTATCATGCTGTTAGATGTACTCTGGAATCCAAGACACAGGGAGGCCAACAATACTTGATATTAGATTACCAAAAAAGTTTATGCAAGTACGAACAATGATGAAAAATTGGGGGACAAACCATAGGCAACCCAGTAAAATCATTATCCCGTATCGCTCAAGTGAAATATATGAGCGGCGCGCCTTGCCCCTTAAGAAAAAAGACATGATGCGCGAGCCATCAAGTGGTGGAATCGGAATCATATTAAAGGCACACAGCAACACGTTAATGAATATTCCGAGTTGAAGGACTAAAACGCCTTGCGAACTCTTTTCCCAAATTCCGAAGTCAATGAAGCCTTTGAGCACCGATGCCCATAAAATAGCCTGAATTATGTTACTGAGTGGCCCAGCGATTGCCACCAAGGCCATGTCACGAAATGGTTTACGGAAGTTTCGTACATCTACAGGCACCGGTTTCGCACCCCCGAAAATGAAGGGCATCCCTGACAACAACATTACACCTGGCAAAACGATCGTCATCATTAAGTCTATGTGTGGAATAGGGTTAAGTGTCACTCGTCCCATTCGATAGGCGTGGTCATCGCCTAATTTAAAAGCAACCCAAGCGTGGGCGGCTTCGTGGGTGGTAATTGCCAAGACAACGACCAGTATCGACAACAACAAGATGGGCGCGGAGATCTCCATTAGTGGGTCCATTTTCGCAGACATCTGCACTTCCTACAATACACAAAACCCCCTATCTTAACTTAGGGTAAAATAGCCGCCGTCATGACCGCCTCCGACCCCAACTCCCGAGGCCAACAAGTTTTGCGCCTCGAAGCAGAAGCACTGTTGGCACTCAGCGAAAATCTGCCGGCCAACTTTGCTGTCGCTTGCGAATTGCTAGCCGCCTGTAATGGCCGCGTTATCGTTAGTGGAATGGGCAAAGCTGGCATTGTTGGCCAAAAAATATCTGCGACCTTAGCGAGCACAGGCACCCCAAGTCTGTTTTTGCACCCTAGTGAGGCTTTGCACGGCGATCTCGGACGTCTACGGCAATCTGATGTGGTATTGGTTTTATCTAACAGTGGTAAGACCCAAGATGTTTTACGGTTGTTGCCAGCCATTAAATCTATTGGCGCAAAATCAATCGCGATCTGCGGCGATTCGAGCTCACAGTTGTCGCAAAATTGTGATTTGGTTTTAGACATCGGCCTTCGCCCTGAAGCTTGTCCTTTGGGCTTGGCGCCAACTGTAAGTACAACTACGATGTTGGGCATGGGTGATGCTCTAGCAATGGCGGTACTTGAATTACGTAACTTCACCCGCGAAGAGTTCGCGCGCTTTCACCCCGCTGGAGCTTTGGGCCGCGAATTTATGGTGGTTAGCGAGATAATGCGCGAGAACGAGCATTTACCGCTTATTAAAAGCGGGACCGAATTACGCCACGCGCTTACGGTCATGACCACAACCCCCGGGCGCCCCGGTGCCGCGCTGATTGTCGACGAAAACCAGCAACTGCTCGGAATTTTTACCGATGGTGATTTGCGCCGCCTTGCCGATAGCGGCCAACTTCCTTTATGTGAGTCGACTGATTTGCACATGGCGAAAACTCCAAGTGTGTTACGCGAAGATGTGTTGGTAAGCGAAGCGTTGCGTATGTTCAAAGATTTACACGTCGACCAAATGCCTGTAATCGGCGCTGATGGCAATAAGGTTGTTGGCTTGGTTGATATTCAAGATCTTCTCGAGGTACGCGTTTAATGTCCAACGAACTTGGCCAACGCGCTAGTCAAATAAAGTTGTTCGTCAGCGATATTGATGGCGTATGGACTGACGGCACCGTAATCATGAATGCCGATGGTGGCGAGTCTGTTGTCTTTTCCATCCTTGATGGCTTCGGTTTAATCTCACTGATGCGCAATGGCATTGAAGTCGCGGTTATTTCTGGACGTAACAACCCCGCTGTAGCTGCACGCGCCGACAAGCTAGGCATCAAAGAAGTTCATCTGGGGTTTTTGAATAAGGGCGAGTTAATTCAAAAAATTATTGCCGAACGAAATTTACTCCCGTCGCAAGTTGCCTCAATTGGCGACGACCTACCTGATCTTGAAATGTTCGAGCACAGTGGTTTATCTTTTGCGCCACCAAATGCTGTTGCTGAAGTTAAAGTAGCGGCCGATTATGTATGTACAGCCGCCGCCGGGCGTGGCGCCGTACGCGAAGTTTGTGACCTACTTCTAGCCGCACAGTCTGCCGGGTAATGCGCCGTAATCTCCGCCTACTTGGGTTCGCAATTGTTGTGACCACTATCCTGCTACTTATCTCCGACCTGCTCAAGCACTCGGTGGGTGCGGATGATGTGCAGTTCAAGTCAAAGCCAAGTCCGGCCGGATTTAGTCACGACTTAACAGGCACCGGAAAAATCACCACCGCCTTTGCTGGGCGCGTAACGATAATTGCTGAAGAAAGCAAAGTAGATGATGGCGGCGGTAGCACTTTTGCCCCGCGCTACCGAGTTGAAGGTGACGACCCCACCCCCAGTGCTGGTGGCATGACCTTGTCCACATCCGTTATTGTCTCAAGCGAAAACGCTTCTGATGCCTCAAAAGGCTTTCGCGTTGATGCTCCCGAATGCTGGCTGCCTATAGACAAGAAGTCTTCGACCTTGCGCTTCGACTTTAACGAGCTTTGGCAATTAACCAAGCCTATATTTTCTATAAACGATTTTGGCAAGGGCGGCACCTTAACCATTAAGTCAACTTTGGCGCAGTTAGACCCACAAACCAACCTTGTGGTCACTGAAGGCTTCTTTACCCTTGATGTTGGTGACCTACACCTTGAGGGGGAAAGCCTTACCTTAAACCCAGAAACTTCGAGCATTGAGTTTACTCCATACCATGGTGCTTTGCGCTGGTCTATTCGCAACGCAGATGGTCAGGTTATCACCGGAGACAGTGACGGCCCTGGCTCTTTCGTCGCTTTAGAAAATGGTGATTATTTACTAACCATCAATTCTAAAACCTCGGTACGTACCCAATTCCCCAAGGGCGCAAGCATTGTTGGCGACATCGAAACCCCACTATTAAAGTTACGGCTCGCGCCAAGCGACAGCGGCAATTGGCGTCCACGAATAGCAACGCTTGCGCAACCAACTTTATGGCACGGCGAAACACTGCAGTTGCGCGGAGCGGACTCCACAATAAGTTGGTTAGGTAATGGCACGCTTAACGACTTTATTATTAATGGCCCGATTAACGTGGTGCCGAACAACGGCGCGTTTATTAAAACCTCCGCAAGTAAATATGCACAATTATTCGCAAATGAAAATGTTGTGCATTTAGCCGGCGACGTCACCATTCATCGCGTTGACGGTTCCGTGAAGGGCAACTTGGCCGTGCTTGGCAACAATACTCTGGCCATGCAGGGCGCTGTCTCCGTTATTGGCGATCGTGGAACCGCCACCGCTGATAAGTTTTCAACTGACGCCGATAATAACTGGCAACTAGATGGCTCGGCTTACGTCAATCCCGCCGATGATCAAATTGGGTGGCTGTCTGCCGACCACTTAAGCTTTTCCGCCGACGGTGTTATTAATGGCGCAGGTAATTTTTTAGCCGAATTAGAAATAAGTGGGCGTCCTGCTAAACTCGCTTGTGATAAATTCGTTTCGATTCCCGGAATGCGCTATAAAGCCAACAGGGTTATGCGTGACAACAGCGCAAGCGGCAATGTGATCGTTGAGTCAAGCGATGGTGTGGTTTTCGGCGACCTGTTAGACCAACTCGATGACCAGCGTTATTTAATTCGCGCCAACGATGGCAATACGGCTTACGGAACAATTCGCGCCGAACAACAGGAAGTCTCTTTTCGCGCCAACAGTATTCTTTATTCCAAAGAGCAGGTGGTTTTCTCTGAAAGCCCCTTAGTTAAGGTCCCTGTTGGCGAACTGGGCCTAGCTAAAAAATCTGTAACTTTGGTGGCCAACAAAATCGTTCTTAATCTCGGCCAACAATTGTGGACGGCGACGAAAGACGTGTTGCTTTCTGGGGCTATTGTTGGAAACTGCCAATATTTAAGCTTCAGCTCAAATAAGGTTGTTTTACGAGGAGGATCCGCCAAAGACAATTCATTATGTGGCGCCTCGACAACTTTTGCTGATCATTCTCGCATAGACCTCGAGGGGGATTTAATTGAATATGTTGTTGGTAGGTCTTTGATTGTTAATGACAACGTTTATGTAAAAAGAGTTTCTGAAACCACCGACTGGTTGCGCTGCGAACAATTGAATGCGACTAACGAGGGTGGGCATGCAAGCGGGGATGTTGAGGCCTTGTTTGCTCAGAGCAGCATGACCTGTCGTTCTGTTGATTGGACGCGTGACGATGGTGGCGAGAATCTTGTTTTAAGTGGCAATCCTCGCCTAGACCACCCCCAAGCAACTGTTGATGGGCACCGAATCGAGCTCTCCCCCAAACAATCCACCATCACCGCACACGGTGACGCGCAAAACCCAGCAACTATTAAACGCGTTAGTGGCCAAAGCGCTAGTGGCTCATGGATAAAATACAATTATGATACTCAAAGTTTAAATGCACAACGCGCCACCTTTGAAGACAAACCATGATTTTAGAATTAAGCACCCTATGCTTGTTGCTCTTGCAAATACAGCAGCCGGATCCCAACATTGAAGTTGAGGAGAGCGGCTTAAGCTTAGGTGCTGATTCAATAAGTAGCACCGATATCGAGAATGGCATTCGTTACGAGCTTGAAAACTTTCAATTGTCGACAGAGAACTTACAACTCAGTGCACAAAGTGCGGTTGTCGAGATCTGTAGTGCTGCAGATGGTGCCGCTGACTGCGACGTTGCCTGGGGAGCAGCGCTGCTACGCGGCTTAGGTTTTGACAGCGATAATAATAGCTTACAGTTGGTAGAGATTTCGAACGAGGTAATGTTTAAAGACCCCCGTTTCCAAATCAGCGCCGATAAATTAATTTTGCGTCCTAATGAATCGATTAGTGAGTTTATTGAAGTACGCGCAACCTTCGCCGATAATACTATTGGGCCGAATGGGTGGCCGATATTAATTACCGCCGACAAGTTGCTTGAAATGCCGGGTGGTGTTCTCGAGTTTCACCACTGTACTTTTTCTACTTGTCTTAATGAGCCACAGCACTACAGCACTTCCTTTAAGTTGTTGCGTGCTACAAAATTGGGTGATGGCCGAATGTCTTGGCAGTCCCAAGGGGCTTGGTTAAATATTTATGGCTTGCCACTACTGCCGCTTCCCTCGCCAGACTTTGTTGACGGCGAAGACTTTCTCGGGCTTAAAAGTATAAATTTTGGCTCGTCAAGAATCACGGGCAATGTCATCACTCCAAAATTCGGTGGCAAGACCGAGTTTAATGAACAACGCAATCTCGACTGGAGCATTAGCCCGGGTTTTTCTGACTTACGTGGACTGCCTCTTACTTTCGATACAACCTATATTGATAAAGATTACTTCAGCTCACTGAAAGGGTTTTTCTTGAGCGACCGTTCAAGCGACTTTCATAGGTTGGGTGACTCGATTGCCCGCGAAAATGATCAACGCTACCTCGTAAACTGGCACAATCATTGGCAACTTGATAAACGCTGGGCGCTTAATGCTGATTTGGCGTTAATGTCAGATCACTTGGTATACCCTGAATTTTTCTACAAAGATTGGATCAATAATGATGATGCCGAAAGTTCTATAGAACTCTTTAATCGCGCAGACAACCATTTTTTTTCCGCAGCCTTCACCTTTCCTAATCTGGGCGCGGGATATACCCCACTCGCTGGCTTCGCCGCAGCTCCGGGCGCTCAAGGACAGTATTTATCGTACCAACCGCGCGCAAAATACACCTCTCACGCCATATTGGGTGAGGGATGGCGCCCAAGTTGGTTGAACACTTCTTGGGGTATGGAAGCTGGGCGCATGACCCTGCAAGATTATGGGATAGATAGCGCAAGCTCCATCGGCTATTTGTCGAACCCCAGTGCTTCAAGATCACGCTTTTCGTCTTGGGCAGATGCCCGGGCAAACTTCAGTATTGGTGGCATTAATTTGGCACCAGCGGTAACGATACGTGCTAGTACGTGGCGTGATTCGAGTCCTGTAGTGTTAAACGACCAACAGCTTTTCGTTGAGTCTAGTTTAAGTAGCAACGCAATTCTCATTCAACGCTACGACGATGGCTGGACCCACAAAGTAATTCCGAGCATCAGTTTGCGGTCCCAACATGCCTTTGTGGCGGCCGATAATACTCCTCGGGATTTTGACGGCAACGATGTCTTACAGGAAGGCCGCCTCGTCGAATTATCAATGCGCCAGTTCTTTTATGCGCCCAACGCTGACAGCCCGTGGCTCGACATGCAATTGCTGCAACCCTATTATCTAACTCCTTCGACCGCACTGGGTTCATCGTTGATGCCGTTTCGCACCACAAATGTCGATAGCGGATTGGGGCCTAGCGAAATGCGCATGAAGTGGACGCCATCCGCGTATGGGGGCGCGCTTAAAGGGATGTCGGTGCTAATGAATATGCGCTATGACTTCGAGGCGGATCGCGTCGACGAGGTTGTTGGTCAAATAAGTATGCGACCCGATTCTAATTACTTTTACGGCGTAAATTATTTGGAGACAAACGGCACGGCACTAGATTTCGCGCTCGGCTCAGCTTATGCCGGACTACGAATCTCTGAAGAGTGGGCGTCGTCCATCCGTAAGAGCCGAAACTTCTCTGGTGACGCGGGGTTTTTCTCAACCTGGGAAGTCACGCATTATGGCCACGACTTTAGTTTCGAGGTGGGTTATACTCGCGTAGAATCTACCGGCGCCGACGGCTTCTACTTTTCAATTTCGCCGCGCTTCGTTCACGACAAGTTTAACAGTTTTGATTACAACCCCCGCTAAACTCTACGCCTTCATTGGCGGCGCTGAACTGCTTATCGTGGTTATTGTTGGCATCATGGTATTCGGATCAAAGTTTCCAGAAGTTATTCGGCAAATAAGCAAGCTCTGGTTTCGCTTACGGCGAACCATGAACGACATTAAGCGCGAGACCGGGCTCGAACAAACCCTTGATGAATTGCGCCGTGACGTCGACCCCTTTTCGCCTTCTACATCTCACCCAGATTCGGTTGATGGCCAAGACGACGAAAGTGGTTCTGTCGAAGAAACCGAGGAAGCTGAGGAAGCCGAAGAGGCTGCGGTTGAGTTTATTCGTGACGACGAACCGCCGTTAAAGTCCGAGTAGCCCACTAAACGAACACGGTTTAGTTCGTGCATCAAGTTGTGGCAAAATAATGTCGTCCATAGCTAAACGACAGGCCTGTGTGGACCCCGGCAAAGAAAAAACAACGGCGCCGTTAATAATCCCGGCGGTAGCGCGTGACTGAATCGTTGCGGCACCAATTTCGGCAAACGACAAGTGCCGGAAGAGCTCGCCAAAGCCCGGAAGTTGCTTATCGAACAGTGGCTCTATCGCCTCTATGGTTTGGTCACGTGGCGTAACGCCGGTTCCGCCATTGAGAACAACCACTTGTGCCCCCTCGCTGTTGATTGATCTGTTTAGCGCCTGCCTAATATCGTCGATAGTGTCAACGACGACCTCACGCTGCGGTTGGTGGTGCCCCGCTGCAATCAATTTTTCGGCAATGAGTTGCCCCGACTTGTCGCAATCTAAATCGCGGCTATCCGAAACGGTAATTATTTTTACATGTAGCGCTGAAAATTCTTTTTGCTGACGATGGTTCATTAGAAAATAAATTTTTGGATGTTTTTAAAATGCATTTTAACCGCTTGTTGCCATTTACCATTACCGTGAATGTCGCGATAACGATGCAATGCTGGTGGCACGGGACGTCCGGACCCTAATGGCACGTCTAGGCCTAGTTGCTCACTCAGGGTTTCAATCTGCTCGAGGAATCCTGCGCGAGCCAACACTGAAGCGCAGGCTACGGCTAAAAACTCTTCGGCCCGCGGTTTTTCAGTTACTGCGATGTCTGGCAAACTAGTTGCTAGATTTTTGCTGACTGGGAGCCGCGGTGAAAATCTGTCTACAACAATGTTTTTATATTGCCCTTGCTCTGCAACACCCTTAATGCAATCAACGTGCATGTCTGTTAATAGGTTGTTAACGTTGTCGCCGTGGCTGGCCCACTGGGCATTGTAGTCAGCGGGAAACAGATTGACTGTTTTATAGCTTACGTGCTCTTTAAGCCATGGCGCGAGTTGTAAAATCAATGAATCGTTCATTTGTTTTGAATCACAAATAGTTGTTTGCTTTACCAGGTCGAGGGTTTCGCTGGTCAGGCCGACTGCGCTAACAACCAAGCCGCCAAAGCTGTCACCCTTGCCAGCTTCGTCCGAACCAATGGCGTCTACACTGGGTGGCCAATTGCCGGGGGTGATTTCTATAGGAACCGGTTTGGTTTCGCTTGCAGGTTTATCCCCAACATATTGCACGCACCAAGCCTCGGCGTTTTTGCCTTGTACCACCAACTTGCCACTGTTGTACATCGATGCTGTTAAACCATCGGCGCGTACTTGAAATTGCGCGTGATTTAGTTTTCGAAATTCGAAATTGCCCTGGTTTAACTTTTCACGAAGATCCGCAGCCTCCCCTGTGCTCAATTTATAAACCCACGTTTTACTCATTACACCACTCGCTTAATGTTTTCTTGGCCGCCGATTCGCACTCATTCATTACTTCTTGAAGCCTGTTGGTTTGCTGATCGCGATAATTCTTGTCAGACATTTGTGTGCGGTCGACAACACCCATACCTGCATCGTAATTAATTACAATTTTAGAAAACGGTTTTGCTAAAAACATTTTATCCCACGAATTTGCACTCCAATACTTTTCTGCCGCAACGCCCATCGAATAAATAGTGCGCCCAGTAATAGCGCTGGCCCAGAGTACTCCGTGGGCAACGCTATGCATTGGGCCGCGAGGGCCATCGGGGGTAAATGCTATCGGAATCTCGTCCGCTACCGTAGTTGTTATTTCTTCAAAAGCTTCTCGACCCCGTGACGAGCTTGAACCACGAACTGTTGAATAGCCCATGCGTGTTGCAACCCGGGATATCATTTCGCCATCACGATTTAGACTTACCATAACACAAATGTTTTTATCGCGGTGGCTACCAATCGCCGTTGGTATCGTTTGGTGCCAGAAAGAAATAATGACGTCTTTATGTTCGCCACAATAAATATCTTCGCCCTGCCAACGAATGCGCCAGGTCTTAGCAATAATTCGAATGAACAGTGGGGTTAACCACTGGGCAATCTTGGCAGAGATTACTCGTTTAATGTGGCCGCGGCGCTTTGGCTTATTCATTGCCGATATTGTCGCCGTGCCCCGTCATCAAGTCGACCTCATCTTCTTCCCTTTGCCAAACATCGTGTAAGGCTTGTTTGTGGCGGCGGCGACGGGCAGCAACAAAGGGAACTAGTCCGAGAATAATTATCACCACCAAAAAGAAAAAGTGTGGATACATTTCTTGAATCACCCGCCACCAAGAATTTAAATTGGCACGAACTATTTTTTCATGTGACACCACGCTAAATCCGGTGTGGTCGACAAGTGCTTGGTCAAAACTACGGCCGGCCGCCATGCTCTTAAACACCTGCTTAAATAATTCGTCGCCGTATTTGTTATTCAAAAACAACACAAACTCTTTTGCTAGAGCGTATCCCACCGCCGCGCGATAGGGTTCGTTACCAAAAGCTGTGTTGTAAGAGTTCAGTCGGGGTAAATTATTATGCTTTGCCTCCCACGCCAAAGAAACGTTGTAGGTTTCAGCGAGCCCACGATCCGACCACATTTCTGCCAGGCCTTCATGAAGCCACAAAGGTATTTTCTCCCGAGCCTGAGGGGGTAATTCAAACAAAGCCCAGTGAACTAATTCGTGATTAAGCAGCTTGGCAATTTGGGCCGGTGACTGCTCCGGCTTTACCCAAACAACGATTTGGTTTAAATCTTGTTGGGCTACAGCGTTGTACCAAACCGGAGGCTCAAACTGCAACTTACTAGAAAAGGTCTCAATGTCACGGCAAAAGTAGATGTCGCCGCTTTTTTTATTGTCGATAGCGAAGAATGCGCGGATTTCATCAAGCCTGTCGTGAGCGGCATTGGCCACCAAAGACAGTTCGGTGGCTAAGTTTTCATCCTGATAAGAAAAGGTAAAGGTGTCACCACTTTGCTGCTGTAAGGCTAGAGGTTGAGGCTGGCCCATGCATGGCATAAAAGCCAAGATGGTAGAGATGATGTGGGTTGCAATCAAAGTAATTAATAGATAGGTGTTAAATAGTAGCGCCCATCCGCAAATAAATGGTAGGATTTCACCCAATTGGGGCTACACCTACGCTGTTGCCCAATCATCATACCTTAGACGGCCAAATAGGTCGCAATTAAGCAAATGGTTCTCTCATACGAAGAAACTCCACTTTCAGATTGGTTTAAGAAAAACCGAATCACCATCACCCTAACAGTGCTTGTCATATTCGGCGGCAACGCATACCTCGAGTACTGGCCGCGGATGCAAGCTCAAAACAACGCCGAATCTTGGTCTTTATACCAGACGATTAGCAGCGAAGTTGATGTGACTACCAATCTCAGTGAAAAGTTGGCACAAGCCGAGCGGGACCCGCTGACCTATCAATGGTTTGTCTACACCACGACCCGTTTAGCGCTGCAATCTAAAAACGCTGAAGCCCAAAGTATTCTCAAAACACGCCTCGAGAAACTAGCTAACTCTGATGACGCGCAAAATTGGGTGGCGAGCAGCAATGGGGAAACCCGTCCGATCGCCAATATCTTGCTGGATGCAATTAACGGAACCGGCATCGACACACCCAGATTCGACAACCCTACTCCAACCGGCCCAACCTATGTTGTCTCCCTAATGCTTGATGATACAACAAGTTACGATATAACGATATCTACGTTCAGCGAGTCCATGGCTACGGTGAATCATTTTGTGGCCAATATTGACGGCCTTGTTGGCTCAGAAATTACCAACTTCAACAATATCTCTCTTACGATAGAGAATGGCCTAGAAGAAGACGCCGCTGCCATCGAGATTGAGCGCACGCGACTGTTCCACGCTGAGGGTGTTTTATGCACGGTAGCCACCTCCGAAAGCGACGGTAGCCAGAAGGCCAACACCCTGCAAATTATGCTAAAAGACAACTTCTTCGCGGATGGGCAATCAACGGTATTCGGCGTCGTCACTAGTGGCCTCGATGAGTTAAAAGAGGCTCTTGCTGGCTTAGGCAACGACCAAACGCTAACCGTATCAGCTGTTACTGAAGCTTAAGAATTCAATAGCTCGTCGGCCTCATTGCCGAGGCCAAGCCCCTGCACCATAGTATCCAGCGAGTCCAGGTCGCTAAAGTGGAGCACCACTTTACCCCCACCACGCACATGGATCTTCAACTCGGACCTACAGCCGAGCTTGCGAGATAGTTTCTCTTGGAGCTCTGCCGCCCAAGCCGGCTTAGATGGGCGTGAGCGATGCGATGGAGTGAGTGTTCCCGCAACTATCTTTTTACACAGAACTTCTGTAGCCCTAACGGATAGGTCTTTGTCGATAATCTCTTTCTTTGCACGCGCCAATTCGGCCTCCCCGCCGAGCTGTAACATTGCGCGGGCATGACCGGCGGTTAATGTTCCACGTGAAACATCTTCCTGTAGTTCAAGCGGAAGCTCTAACAAACGAACGAGATTCGCGACAGTTGGTCTTTTGTAGCCCAAACGATCCGCCACCTGTTGTTGCGTGAGGCCATAATCTTCGAGAAGGCGTTTACATGCTGTTGCGCGCTCTATTGGGTCGAGATCCTCGCGTTGAATGTTTTCTATAAGCGCTAGCTCGAGGCGCTCCTCACCACTGATGCTGCCCTCGCGGACAATTACCGGAACTTTGCTGAGCTTGGCCAGAGCAGCTGCTCGCCAACGACGCTCGCCCGCAAGAATCTCATAGTTGCCATCAGGGTCTTGAGTGACTACGATGGGCTGCATCATTCCATGCCGCCGTAGGGATTCGGCTAGTTTGTCTATCCCTCGCTCGGTGTGTGTTCGCGGTTGCTCACTACTAGGGCGCAAGGCGCTATGGTTTACCCATAATTTGCCGTCACTGGCGACCGTGTCGGTGGCATGGCGATTTGAAAGTAATGATCCGATGCCTTTTCCGAGGCGTTGTGGTGGTTTAGGTGGAGTCATGCCAAAAGAATACGCTCTTTTGATATGAAATACTATCTATTTAAGAAACGGGAATGCCTTGGTGACGGCATCAAGGTCTGTGTCCCCTAATCCTAGAGCGAATAACTGCTTAATATCAGCTATGGCGACGCTGTCGCCATGGAAAGTATATGTTGTCACCTCGGGGTGGCTTCCTATAAGCACCAGCATTGCCATGAAGCTAGCTGCATTTGCTCGTTGCCCAGCACACTCTATCTCAATATCTAGCCCATGGTGTTTGACCATATTCGCTATCATAGACAGTGGGCGGGCATGCATTTCAACACCATCAATAAGCTCGACAACCACACTGTCGCTAATAGTTAGATCATTCAGGAGTTGCTGGGCAAGCGGGATACATGATTCTAAACTCTTATAAGCGGGTAGTATAAGATGGTTTGCTATGAGGGCAACAAGTGCATCCCATGGAACCGCTGTAGATATCCGAGTGCGGTGGTGGTGTCTCTCATATAGATGGGTCAGTGCGGTAACTGCCTCTAATAGGTGTAGACATTCGCTAACCGACCCACGCACTTTACGCAGCTGTGGGCTTGCTAGCTCAAGCGATGTGTTGCGTAGATGGGAATCATAATCGCTTTGTAAATTATGCACCCTCGACTGAAAGGATCTCGCTGTCGCTTCTGTGCAATAGGTCTTCATAAATAAATCGGTGTCGCTACCAGGCACCAACCCCTGGGTCGTGGCTACGTCCCAGTTATTAAACAATCTTATAAAGCGACTTAAATATCTAGGAGCTATGGCTTTACTGTCTTCGTTGGCGTCGCGATCATCATCACTGACTAGGTCGGGTGGCAAGATAGGCATGGGGGGGTGGATAGCCACCTCAACTTCCTTGGGCGTGATAAGAGACAGGTCGGCCCCGACCCAGCTTGAGCAAAGCTGCGTAAATAACTTCTCTAGGTATTCGTGAAGGCTGGCTGTAGAGGCCTCAACGTGATTGTCGAGCCCACCTTGGCTCCAATCAGCGCTCGCCGCGGGGTATGGGATTGGCCCACTCTTTAATAGCGACAAACATGATAGCGCTTGTGAGATCCATTTGAGGCCCGAGACTTCCTCGCGAATTAAGTGAAAGCGCTTATTGTCAGCCGCGCCGTGACTATCTAAATAATCTTCGAGGAGTTTTGCTTCGTGATAGACAGCATACAGCGACCTTTCTGCGTAACTAGTGTGCATATAGGACCTTACAACTGCAACCGCATCAAACAACGCGCGCGCCTTCTGTTCAAGAGCGGGGGCGAAAATGTCTTCTGATAGCTTGCTAGAGCGTGCAGGTGGTTTTATTGGTGCATTCATAACCGAATTGGCGTCATAGTTTGTCGTCTTTTCCCCACTATAACCTAAAAATATCAATATTTCTCTAATGCTACGCCGTTTCGCGCCGCAAAGGGGGTCGGAGCTTGCCACAGCAGGCTGCCGCTTTACTTAATTACTCAATAAAGAACACCCATGAACGATCGCTGCCTCGAAACGTACCTACAAGAAATTGATGAGGTCAAATTACTCAATGCCGAACAAGAAGTGGAGCTTGGTAGAAAAGTCAAAGCTGGGGACAATGAAGCGCGCGAGCACATGATTCGCGCTAATCTCCGACTAGTTGTTTCTGTCGCTAAACGATTTAAGGGGCGTGGCTTAACTCTTTCTGACCTAATCGCCGAGGGCAATATTGGTCTACTCAAAGGAGTGGAAAAATTTGACCCCGAATCTGGATTTAGATTCTCGACCTACGCTACGTGGTGGATCAAACAAACAATTCGTCGCGCATTAATTAATTCCGTTAAAACGATTCGCATCCCCTCATATATGGTTGAAATGTTGAGTAAATGGCGTCGGACAACGACTGAGCTAGAGGCTCAGCTGGGCCACATGCCGTTACCAGAAGAGATCGCGGCTCACATGGAAATCTCAAAAAAGAATATTAAGGTAGTGCAGCAAACCATTCACGACCAGGAAATCGCGCCTCAGTTGGGCAGCGATGGAATTTCTGGAGTCTGTCCGGTTAATCGTGGTGACAATCGAGATTCACGCACGCCTGATGACTTGGTAATGGAAAAGGATGCGATCGAGACCATTCGTGAAATTTTAGATTTCATCGACCCCCTCGAGGCTGGAGTATTACGCCACCGATATGGTTTGAGTGGTGAAGAGCCCGCTACTCTAGAATATGCTTCGAAGCAACTTGGCATCTCGCGCGAACGTGTGCGTCAGCTTGAGCAACGAGCTTTGAAAAAATTGCATCGCTATGTTGTAGATGGTAAAAAACCGCAAAGCCTCGACCAGTTTAGAAGCCGCAAGCTCGCCTGAACAAGAACACCTATTGGGGGAAGGGGGCGGCGCGCTATATGTCCACCTTCCTTACTGTGTTAAGAAGTGTCGATATTGTGATTTTAATTCTTATGCCTACACAGATCAAAACATTGATGCTTACTTGAGTAGTGTGTTGCGCGAAGCGGAATTGCGCGCACCTGGCTTAAGGCCGCAAACTCTATTTGTAGGTGGTGGCACACCATCGTTTATAGACGCCGACCGGCTAAAGAGTTTTTTTGATAACTTAAATGACATTACTGGATTCGCCGATTCGGTGATAGAGGCGACGATGGAGGCTAATCCCGAATCGTTTGATGATGAAACCGCACAGGCCGTATTTGGGGCTGGGATTAACCGACTTTCCTTGGGATTTCAGTCACTACGCAATGACGTTCTGTTGGCATACGATCGCGTGCATGACGTTGACCGATCATTTAAGGCCTTTGAAAGCGCTAGAAATGCTGGTTTTGATAACATTAATATTGATTTAATATATTCTTTTCCCGGACAAGACCTGAACGATTGGCTCAGTGACCTAGAGTCTATTCATGAATTGTCCCCCGAGCATTTATCCTGTTACGAATTAAGTTATGAGCCGGGAACAAGTTTGACCAAGCTCCGCGATGCCGGCAGGCATCAACAAAATTCAAATGATTTTGCAAAACAAATGTTTGACTTAACTCGCGCCGCAAACTCTAGTGCTGGATACCTTCCTTATGAAGTAAGTGCTTTTTCGAAACAGGGGCGACAGTGCCAACATAATTTAACATACTGGAATTCTTTACCATACATTGGCCTTGGTGCTGGTGCGGCAAGTTGGCAAACCCCATATCGTGTCATGAACATTGCTTCTCCTGAAGCATATGTCGGTGCGCTTGCGGCGAGTGAAAGCCCTCACCAAGAAAAAACTGCGTGCTCGCCTACAACCATTTTATTCGATGCCTTGATGATGGGGTTGCGATTAGAGAATAAAGGAGTCTCGTTTGAGCACTTGTTTAACTTATCTGGGCTAGATGCGCGCCAACACTACGCCACACAATGGTCGAAATTTATCGACCAGAGCATGGTCGTTTTTGTCGAAGAAAACGAGGGCACTTATGTACGCGCAACAGCTCTCGGTTACCTTCACCTCGATACCATCCTCGGTGAGCTATTGCCCGATGATGTGGTGCTTACGGTATGATACGGTGTAATGAAATACATTGACCGCCTGCATTCAGCAATTGACCGTTGCCAAAGTTCGGCGATGGTCGGGCTAGATCCGCGTCTTGATCATTTGCCACAGCCTTTCCGTGATCGCGCGGCGGGTTCGGCCAACGACGCCGCGTTAGCAATTACCGAATACCATCGTGCCCTGATTGACATTTTGGCCACCGAGATTGCTGTCATTAAACCACAATCGGCATTTTTTGAAAGACTGGGGCCCGCCGGCTTTGCTGCCCTCGCCGACGCTTGCGAATATGCCAAAGAAAGGGGGATGTTGGTTTTGATGGATGCCAAACGGGGTGATATTGGCTCGACCTCCAATGCTTACGCCGAGACATTCTTGGGGGGTGGATACAAAAACGCTTTTCCACAGTGTGACGCCCTAACGGTTAATCCATTTCTAGGCATTGACGCGTGCGAACCGTTTCTTGAATACGCAAAAAGAAACAATGCGGGCCTCTACTTTTTGGTGAAAACCTCAAACCCTGGCGCAGTAAGTTTCCAAAACCACGGAAGTCCGACTCTCTCTGAAGTAATCGCGGCACAGGTAGATAAATGGTCACGTCAGGACATGGGTGACCGCTGGTGGTCGAATATTGGTGCGGTCGTTGGCGCCACCCGCGCAGACGAACTCGGTGGTTTCCGCAAATTGATGCCACACACGCCACTACTTTTGCCAGGCTTTGGATTTCAGGGCGGCACCGCCGAGGGCTTAGATGGTGCTTTTGACCAAAATGGGCACGGTGCGGTTGTTAATTCTAGTCGTGGTATTTTATGGGCACATGAACGCAAGGATCTTGATCACATGAGCTGCTGGGAAGATAGAACCGCATTTGCGGTCATTGAAATGAAGCAATTGTTGGCAGGGGCGAAATAATGTGTTTTTAAACAAGCGCATAATGTTGTTTATATAAAATTATCCGCACTTACGCGCTAGAAACGCTATTCTGTGGCCGTGCACATTGTTTCGATAATCAATCAAAAGGGTGGGGTGGGTAAAACCACTTCTGTCGCCAATATTGGTGCGGCTTTGGCCATAGCTGGGCATAAGGTTTTGCTCGTCGACCTCGACCCGCAAGCCCATCTCTCGATCAGCTTCGACCGTATGCCCGAGCCGGGCGATCCTTCGGTTTACACCATGCTAATGAATCAAAACACTTTTGTTGATTTGATGCAACCAACCCAAACGGATGGGTTGTTTATTGCCCCAACAAATCTTGATCTCACCGGCGCCGAATCAGAACTTGCTGCCGAAATTGGTCGCGAGGGTATCCTTCATTTGGCACTACATAAGCTATCAAAAAGTGATGTCGCCCCAGATGTTGTGCTATTAGATTGTCCGCCTTCGCTCGGCACCTTATCGCTAAACGCGCTGGTGGCATCCGACTCGGTCATCGTTCCTTTGCAGGCAGAGTTTTTCGCACTTCAAGGAATGGCACAGCTGTTAGATGTTCTCGAGCGAGTTAAACAACGATTAAACCCCAAGCTCGAACTGATTGGCATTTTAATCGGCATGTTTTCCAAACAGCGTAATTTATCACGCGAGGTCTTGCAGGAGTTAGAAAATCATTTTGGCGAATTAGTCTTTCCAACGCAAATACGTGTAAACGTAAGGCTGGCCGAAGCCCCCTCTCACGGACAAACTATTTTCGAATATGCTCCCGAGTCGACCGCCGCCAAGCAGTTTGCTGAGATTGCTATTGAGTTGGCAAAACGTATCCGCCTAGACACCAATGAGCCAGCCCTGCCGTCCGCGAATATCGTTTGACGCTAATGCCGGAGTTCCGGTAACTTCGCGCGCGCTAGATAAGTTTGTAGAAATTGCTACTAACGTTTCAGCCAACCCCGCATCTAATAATCAAGAGGGGCGGGCGGCGCAGGCGGTCATCGAAAAAAGTAAGTTACAAATTGCCGAAGCGCTTTCTTGCAGACCAGGCGAATTATTTTTTACAAGCGGTGCTACTGAGGCGAATAACCTTGCGATTCACGGCTTAATTGGTGATTTGGAGCAACAGTTTGGGCAGAGGCCAATATTGGTAAGTAGTAAGGCCGAACACCCGTCTTGCTTGGCCTACTTAAGGGTGTGGCAACAACGTGGATATAAATTGGAGTTGCTAAACCTCGATCGTCACGCAAGATTTGATTTAAGCGAGTATTCTTTTGACGACAGTCTTTGTTATTTAATTGTTGCCCAGTGGGCCAACAACGAAACGGGGGCGGTACAAAATATTGTGAAGTGTGCTGCTGCGGTGAATAGCAATGTTCGTTGGCATTGCGATGCCGTGCAAGGTATTGGTAAAATTGCCTTTGACGACACCCTGTTGTCTAGTGATAGTTTCTCTCTTTCTGGACATAAGTTTGGTGCGCCCAAGGGTTGCGGTTTACTACGGCTCAAAAACCCCGGCGCTTGCGGTCCGATGTTTTTTGGGGGTGGCCAACAAAACTCTGTGCGGCCCGGAACAGAGTCTCCCGCCCTGGCTGCAAGCTTAACGGTTGCGCTATTAGACGCATTGGATCTTCAGGCTAGTGCTGAAAATATTTGCCTGCAATGGAAGCGGTCCTTAGTGCGCGCACTAACCGAAGGTGACATTTCATTTATAACTAATAGCCCAAAAGATAATTGTTTGAGCAACACTCTAAATATTAGTTTCCCAAATCTAGATGGACGAATGATTTTGCCCGCTTTAGATATTGAAAAAATTTCTTTATCGGCGGGCTCTGCTTGTGCGTCTGGAGCGGCCCTCGCGTCAAGCGTATTATTGGCGTCTGGGATAGGTGAAAAATTAGCGCAAGCCTCTTTACGAATTAGCTTTAGGAATACATACCCGAATCATGACGTCGACAAAGAGGTGCAACGACTCGCATCGGCCATCAACAGGCTATACAAAGTTGCAAATCCTTAGTTGTTATTATTTATAGCCTTACAGGGTCATAATAATTAATTATTTTGATGGTTCCGCGGTGTTGATAAAGTATTGATCAAGTAAGTGACATACCCACTAAACTCTTGAAAACAAAAGGCTTACGACCGCCCCCTAATGAACAAAGAATTAAAAATAACCTGGAAAAAGGCTCTTTATGAGCTGGAACGCCTGATGGGGGTTGATAATGTTGATGCTTGGGCGCGGAACACAGAATTGGTGGCATATGCCCCTCCGGCTCGCGCCACGATTGAGGTGCCCACTCGAATGCACTTCGAGCGCTTGCGTGATTTGTTTCATGACGATATCGAGCAAGTCCTCGGTGTTAAACACATCGAATTTGAAATTGTTGAAAAGTTGGCCGAAGATCTTCTAGAACATATCTCGCAAGAAGGCAATGCTGCCCTGGTTGAAGAGCGAAACGGTAAAGTCTCTAAGATTGTTAAAAGCGCCAACAATGTTTTGCGCCTTAATAAATCATATATCTTCAACAACTATGTGGTGGGGGGATTTAATCGTTTCGCCCAAATGGCTGGCCGCGGCATCGTCCAAGAGCCAGGCAAAGACTTCAATCCCTTTTTCATTCACGGCGAATCCGGACTCGGTAAAACGCACCTAATGCAAGCAATTGCGCATGCAATAAACGAGGTTAGGCCCGAGTTAAAGATTGTTTATCTAACCTGCGAAGAGTTTCAAAACCATTTTGTAAGTGCAATTCGCGAAGGCAATGTCCAGGCCTTCCGTGATCGTTATCGTGATGTTGATGTTTTCGTTATCGACGACATTCACCACCTAGTGGGTAAAGAAAAAACCCAGCAAGAGTTTTTCCATACCTTCAATGCTCTTTACCAAGAAAACAAACAAATTATTTTATCGTGTGACTGCAAACCTTCAGAAATTGAAGGCCTCCACAGTCGTTTAATTTCACGCTTTAACTGGGGCTTGTCAGCAGAAATAAAAGCTCCCGATTTCGACGATAGTGTGTCTATTTTGTTAAATAAAGCCCATTTGCGCGGTATTCAGCTCGATACTGGTATTGCGCAATTCATTGCAAAACGAGCTGGCAGTAACATCCGAGAATTGGAAGGCTGTTTAACTAGCCTACACGCTCGTTCACGACTTGAAATGCGCCCCATTTCGCTTGAGATGGCTGCAGAAAACATGCCTGGTTTCACGCCAATCAAAAAGATGTGTACCATTGGTGCGATCTCACAAGTTATTTGTGAGTATCACGACATAGAGCTTGATGCACTCAAAACAAAGTCGCGACAATCGACTCGGGTTGAGGTGCGCAATATCATCATTTACTTGGCCAGAAAGTTAACAAACATGTCGCTTAAAGAAATTGGTGGTTTCTTCGGTGGGCGCGACCACAGCACAATCAAGCACTCTCTATCTAAGTTAGATCGGCGCATCATGGTAGATGATCAATACGCTGACTTCATCCAAACTTTAGAGCAAAAGGTCTTAAAATCGATTTAGAAATGACCCGTACCGCACTTAAACCCAAGTCCATTCACTGGCTTGGGTTTTCTCTATTACAGGATAAGTTGTGGACAAATAGTGGACTAAAGGGGACAAATATCGCCTTTTCCCACAAGCCTTACACGCCAAAGCCCACAAAGGAAATTGTTATAAACAATCGAATTAGTTATAGTTTTTTTCCCGACATTAACCTACATCTTTTCCACACAGACAAAACACAAACACAATTTTGTAAACCTTGTAAAACACGGACCTTAGGAGCACAGTTAAGGCTTTATCCACAGCTTTGGCTCTACTATACTACTACTTCTAATTTCTTTAACATCTAATAAAGAATAACAATAAAAAATGCACTTCCTCGTTGATCGATTAGCTTTCCGTAATGCTCTGCAAAGGGTTGAAATGGGTATTGACCGAAAACCCACAAATCCGATGTACGGAGGCGTCCTTATCGAAGCTCAAAACGATAGCTTAGTTTTAATGACAAACGATCTCGACATGTCCGTTCGTTATCGTTTAGATTTTGTACAGGTAACGCAGCCCGGCTGGGCTGTCATTCCTGGTCGCGAGTTGGTCGATATCATTAAAGATTTAGAATCCGATACGGTAACAATTACTCTGACAAAGAACAATCAGGTTGAGTTACGAGCCGGTGACGACCTATGCACATTGGTTACATTAGATTCAAGTAATTCAAGCACTGCCGAAAAATCGGAAAGCTTTCCAGTAGCTCCTTCGTGCGACGTTGAGCCTGACGTGGTTATGGAGAAAAACGATTTCTTAACCATGGTCAACTCAACACGATTCGCCACGTCGAAGGTACAGAATTCTCGTTTTGCAACTGAAGGAATTCTTATGGAGGCTAAAGAAGATCGCATGACCATGGTTGGCACCGACGGTCGCCGACTCGCTTGCATTTTACGTAATCTTTCATCTGAATCATCAGGCTCGCACCGCGCTGTGTTGCTGCCAAAAGTTTTAGATCAGATTTATCGCTTTGGCCAAGATGAAGACGGCGAAGAAATTAGCATTTGGTATCTTGGTAATCAAGTCGGATTCAAAATTGGCAACCTAGAATCATTCGGGCGTGTGTTAACCGGAGAGTTTCCAGATTACTCACAAGTGCTAAATATTTCCGGTTCTAGTTCAATTAATGCTCACCGAGAATCGTTTACTAAAAAGTTACGCCTAGCAAGTCACCTTACCAATGATTCTGCTGCGGTTGTGCGTTTAAAACTAAGTAATAACAATATGGAAATCTGTTCCGAAACAGATGGGCGTGGTCGTGCTTCAGCTAACTTTGAAGTTGATTACTCTGGTGATGAAATAAATACCGCATTCAATCCTGTGTTCCTCATGGAGGGTTTGAAAGCCGCACATAGCGAAGCAATCGAGATCCAACTCGAAGATGCTGCGCATCCAGCAAAGTTTATTCTTGGTAATGATTTCTTTTACATCGTCATGCCATTAAGCTCGTTGGTTTAAAATGGCTGATAAAAAAAGATACTGTAAAGAAGCTGTACCCATTAATACTATTGTAAGTGATGTGTTTAGTAAAATGGGTGTCTCGCGCGGCACCGAACACCGTATCGTTTTTGATGCCTGGAATTCCATAGTTCCACCGAAATTTAAAAACAAATGTCGCGCATTGTCATATAGAAATGGACGATTCATTGTCGAAGTTCAATCTGCACCGTTAATGCAAGAATTAAGATGTTTTCGCCAGTCAGAATTTGTTTTGCTACTCAATCAAGAAATTCGATTCAACACTAACAATCAAAGTCTATTTGTTAAGAAAATCGAATTCAAATCAAACTAATAAACATGTCCGAAGATAATAAAGAATACAGCTCCAGTTCAATCAAGTTTTTGAAAGATCTAGAGGGAGTACGCATGCGCCCCGCCATGTACATTGGCGATACTGCCGAACGCGGTTACCACCATCTATTGTGGGAGGTTGTCGACAACTCTATCGATGAGGCCTTAGCGGGGCACTGTGACATTGTTACGGTGACCTTAAACAGTAATGGCTCTGCGACAGTACGAGATAATGGTCGTGGCATTCCTGTTGAGATGCACGAAGAAGAGGGTGTGCCGGCGGTTGAATTGGTAATGTCAAAGTTGCACGCTGGAGGAAAGTTCGACAACGACGCATATGCAGTTTCTGGTGGATTGCACGGTGTTGGTATTTCCGTAGTAAATGCTTTATCAGAGTCTACTGTGGTAAATATTTACAAAGATGGCGTCGAGCACCACATCACATTTTCTCGTGGTGTAAAGGAAACGGATCTTAAAACAATTGGCGATACCACCGAACAAGGAACACAAGTAACCTTTACGCCAGATACCAAGATATTCTCACATAGCGGCTTCGATTGGGAATTAATTTGCAATCGTTTACGTGAGATGTCCTACCTTATGGGCACAACGGGTTTAAGGATTATTATTGACGAAGAGTCGACGGGACGCCACGAAGAGTTTCATCATCCAGAGGGGTTGGTGGCTTACATTAATGATATTTCTGCAGGTAAAGAAGCTATTACTGAAGTCATCCACTTCAATAAAGAAGTGCAGCACGAGAAGGGAAAGTATGGTGTTGAGATTGCGATGCGTTACACCAACGATTGGCACGAAGGAATCTATTCTTTTGCCAATAACATTCGAACAGGCGAGGGCGGAACCCACCTTACGGGGTTTAGAACCGCTTTAACCCGCACATTTAATACCTTTGTTAAGAGCAATAATTTAGTTAAAAAGGGCGAGTCGCCAAGCGGGGATGACTATCGTTCTGGATTATATGCAGTCATATCAATCAAAATTCCTGATCCACAATTTGAAGGACAGACCAAAAGTAAATTAGGTTCGCGCGAGGCAACCGCCATTGTTGACGGCGTTGTTACAGAATGCCTAGGTATGTACCTAGAAGAAAATCCAGAACCAGGGCGTTTGATAATCCGTAAAGCTATGTTGGCACGCGATGCACGTGATGCAGCGCGCAAGCAACGCGACTTAGTTCGCCGTAAAGGGGTGTTATCTTCAGGATCCCTGCCAGGGAAATTAGCTGATTGTCAATCTAAAGATACAACACTTACCGAATTGTACATCGTTGAGGGTGATTCGGCGGGTGGCTCAGCAAAGACCGGTCGTGATCGTCGTTACCAAGCTATTTTGCCTCTTAAGGGTAAAATTCTTAATGTCGAAAAGAATAATGCTAATCGCATTTTAGCCAACCAAGAATTACAAACGATGATTCAGGCTATTGGTGCCGGAGTAGGTGAAGATTTTGATCATAAGAAATGTCGATACGGAAAAATTATCATCATGACAGACGCCGATGTTGATGGCTCACATATTCGCACATTGATTTTGACCTTCTTCTTCCGTCAGATGAAGCCAATGATTGAAGCTGGACAGGTTTATGTTGCCTGCCCACCACTTTATAGAATCAACAAGAAGGGCTCAAAGGCATATCAGTACATTCATGATGACGACCATCTCCGTGAAATGCTAAAAGAACAGTCGGTAGCGGATACTACACTAACTTTTGCAAATGGGGCCAAGTTCAAAAATAATGACTTAGAGCCAATTCTAGATGCTCTACAACGCCTCGCCCAATGTACACACTCCCTTAAGGGTGGTAGCCGCGGCGTTGTTGCGGAAGAGTATTTGGCACAAGTTAATGAAAACGGTGAATTACCGATGTCGATGATTCAGCATGTTGACAGCGGAAAGAAGGTTTTCTACTACAACGTAACCGATTTTCACACTGCACAAGATGAGTATCAAAACATCTGGAGTTTAACCAGTACTGAGGTAACTCGCGATCAAGCAGATTATCTTGCATTCCAATTTAACGAAAAACAGGCCGCTCAGCGCCACCTAGCTATTTTAATAGAGGGTGGTGTTAGTTTTACCACAGTGCTTGACGACTCAAACACAAGCGCCTTGTTTACCCTAGAACGCGATGGTGAGGCGGTAAGCTATCATAAGCTAATTGAATTAGTCGCGGCTTTCCGCGACTTCGGGATGAAGGGCGTAGAAGTGCAGCGCTACAAGGGTTTGGGCGAGATGAACCCGGATCAGCTGTGGGAATCTACCATGGACCCAGAGTTGCGTTTTATGAAACGCGTCATTCTGGACGATGTTTTAGAGGCCGACAAAACATTTACGATGTTGATGGGAGACGAAACTGCCCCGCGCCGTGAATACATTGCCGCTCATGCACACGAAGTAGGCGATTTGGACGTTTAGTCAAATGCGGCTTAATAAAATATTTAGGGTAGCAATATTTATTGTTGCCCTAATTGCGGTTTTTCAAAGCTATAAACCGAATTATAGAATTCGTTCACCGCGACTCGGCAACCCGCAATTTTTAACCGGAACGGAGGCCTTTAGTGTCGTCATAGATGGCCTGCCCCCCTTTGTTTCAGCAGACGACATTAAGTTTAATTTACGCAGTAACGAAATTCTGTACACTTTAGAAATCAAAGGGGTTAAGAATGATGTATTTACGGTAACCCCCGAGAGTAAATTATTTCCCGGGGCATACGAGCTAAGTGCATCTATAAATGGAAAATGGTTTAGAAACCCCAAGGCGGTATTCGCTTACGAGAGCTTTCCAACAGATTTTAAAATTGCTCACGCCGCAGACTTACCAGACCTGGATCATTCGGACGGAGAAAAATTATTTAATGCGTTATTGAACGATGTAATAAATGAAGGCGCAGATATTTTATTATTAACCGGCGACATTGTTTATCATGGCGGTGCAGACAGGTATTTGCGTTTCTACCAAGCGATATCTAAGTTAGACATTCCTATTATTATTTGCCCCGGGAATCACGAACGAGAAGACTGGTCGTTATATATTGCTGATTATCCCGACCCCATACACAGTAATTTATTCGGAGACTGGAACATTATCAGCTTGGATTCGGCCCACGGTCGCGATCAACTAAGCAATGCACAATTAGCATGGTTTGAAAAACAACTTATTGAAAACCCAGACAAAAAAACCTTAGTTCAGATTCACCACCCAATAGTCGGCACACGCTCCATCATGCGCAATCAACAACAGTTTTTACAGCTACTGGTTGATTACGAGGTTGTCGCAACCCTATCAGGTCACACACACGTGGACGCCTTTCACACCATTAGCGGCGCCGAATGGATTGCCGATGAATTACCACCACAACCCTGGCTATTAACGACCACCACTTACGATTTTGACGTGGCGCCCGCGCCTAATGGCGGCCTGGTTTTCCCAGGATACAGAATGTTAGAATTTGAAAACAACGCATTGGTTTCAGTGGGCGAGCTCCACCAGGGGGGGCGAAGTTTTATGTCGCGACGCGTTGATCTAAAATCAAAATTACAATAATGTTAGATTTTATTAAACGCATTGAGCTTTGGTTTTTATTCGGGCTAACAACCGTATTTAACTTAACCATTAATGGCTCCGATTTTGAACACCTATCAGGAAGACTAGCTGCGGCCGGCCTATTAATACTGCTTTTTTGCCCCAAGATAAAGAAAGACGGGTTGTTAAATATAGCCATCTTGGGTGGCGCTGCATTGCGCATTATCTTATTTATACAGTTTCAACAACACGGCTGGCTCGAACACAGCACCACCCAGGGGGCGCTAATTGCCAGCATTGCTTTGTTGTCGGTATTTGACGGAGCCGCTAAACACATTGGAGTTGCATCATTATCACAACTGGTTATTTTAATATCACTGATGATAATCATGTATTTGGGTATGCAATTTGCCCCAGGCACAAACTATGCGCTTGGAGCAGTGCTGTGTCTGTTACCACTGTCGAGAGATAACTTTGGTCGGCAACTAACAGACTCCAAGCTCCCCGCCATCATATCCGGGTTTATCATCGGCTGGTATGTTAATGAACAGAGCGTGCTGGGCGTAACCAATTACCTTGCATTTGCATCATCGGTAATCTTGATTATTTGCCTGTCATTCAAACAGTATGTGCTTAATGGCCCGCTGCTTGTTATTGGTGTATTGTTGGGCCATGGCTATTGCCAGCGCCAACAGTTTATTTGGGTTTTTGTGGCACTAGTATTGCTACAAATCCGGCTTATGTTTAAGCCAGTGCCAAGCGATAAGTAATAAAGCTGGCAACCCAAGCGACGGCGAACATATAGGTAAGCATAAAAATTGGCCATCGCCAACTATTCGTTTCTCGCTTAACCACGGCTACTGTAGATAGGCACAGTAGCGCGTAAACGAAAAACACAAGTAACGACATCGCGCTTGCAAAACTGATGGGGCGAACACCGTTTTCGTCTTCTTGTGAAAGAACCTTGGCAAAACCAACGAAGTTGTCGTCATCTTTTTCTACAGCATATACTTGGGCCATAGTAGAAATCATTAACTCTCGAGCAGCAAAAGATCCGATGATGCCAATGTTGATTTTCCAGTCAAACCCAAGCGGATCAAAAATAGGCTCGAGCGAATGTCCTAGATCGGCGGCATAGCTCCGCTCAATTTGCTGTTGCTTGTTTTGTGTTTTGGTAAGAGTATCATTATATTCATGATGTGGAAAGTTTAGTAAAAGCCACAAAACGATTGAGCCAACCAAAATAACGCTTCCAGCATCCTTAACGAAAACCTTGAGGCGGTCAACGACCTGCACCACAATGGTTTTAAAAGAGGGGAAGCGGTACGGCGGCAACTCTAAAAAGAAAGGCAAGCTCGCACCACGCAACAAACCATGCTTGAAGATAGCGGCGAATACAATTGCGCTAACCCCCCCCAATAAATATAAGGCCATTAGGGTTAAGCCTTGTAGGGTGAACGGGCCCCACAAGGCGGCATCCGGAATAAACGCCGATATTAGAACCGCATAAACAGGAAGTCGCGCCGAACAGGTGGTGAATGGTGCAACCAGGATTGTTGCCAGCCTATCGCGCGGCGAAGGGATGGAGCGTGTGGCCATAATGCCAGGAACTGCGCACGCGTAAGAACTCAGTAGAGAAATAAAACAACGCCCCTCAAGTCCAGCCCAACCCATTAGGCGATCAATTACAAAAGCGGCACGCGCCATATATCCCGAGGCCTCAAAGAAAAAGATCAAGGTAAAAAGAACGGCTATTTGTGGAACAAAAACAAGAACCGCTCCGACGCCGCGAATGATGCCATCGCACAATAGATTGGTCCAAAAACCAGGGGGTAAAGCGGCAGCACAATAATTTGCAAATTGGCTTACCCACTCAGAAAACAAATCCATGGCGGGAGCGGCCCAAGTAAAGATCGACTGAAAGAAAATTGAAATGAAGGCCAAGAAAACAATTAACCCAAGTACTGGATGCAATAATATTCGATCAATCTGTCGGGTTAGATTGCTTTCTGAAATAGGGTGGCGAAGAACCTTATTAAAAATTTTATCGGCCCATTCGAAACGCTGCTCGATAGAATCGAAACTAGGCACATCGGTCGTTTTCCAACTATGTGGGTCTATGAAAAATTGCTTAAGATCGGTGATACCGAGACCCTTGTTGCCAACTACGCCGACCACCGGTATGCCCAACTCGGCCTTCAATTTAAAAAAATCTATATCGCCACCACGGGCTTTGCACTCGTCAATCATTGTGCACACTAGGATGATAGGGATATTTAAATTTAATATGCTGAGCAAAAAGGGCAACGAACGACTTAAGCTAGTGGCGTCAGCAACGAAAATGATACCGTCGAGATTAT
>JAPYTC010000001.1:68447-78277 GCA_029941685.1 Planctomycetota bacterium
AACGAACGACTTAAGCTAGTGGCGTCAGCAACGAAAATGATACCGTCGAGATTATTGTCACCCAATTCACCACGCAAGTATCCGGAAGTAACCCGTTCTTCTTCAGAGATAGCCTGCAATGAATAGCTGCCGGGCAAGTCGGTTATTTGGACACAATGCCCGTCAACCTCGAGACTACCCACTCGGCGATCTACGGTTACTCCTGGGTAGTTTCCGGTTTTGGCGCGCATGCCGGTTAAAGCATTAAACAGTGTCGTTTTGCCAGAATTTGGACTACCGACTAAAGCGTAATTTAACAAACTTTTCGGCTCAAGCACCCGAAAGCCCCTCAATTACGACCAACTTCGCCTCAGAAGGGCGCAACGATAGCTGATAATTGCGCAACGACACAATTATTGGTCCACCAAATGGGGCCTGGCGCTCGAAGTAAACAGTGGTATTGGGCGTGAAACCCATTTCGCGCAGACGTTCGGACGCAGAACCGTCACCAATGACCTTAAGTACTTTGGCAACAATAACTTCCGGCAAATCGGCCAATGTTTTTTGTGAGGATGACATGTTTAAATCAAATCGGATTTAATGAGACTGTGTGTCAACAAGAAAAGGTATTATAGCGCAAGTATGATATAAGCCAATGAGTAAAGAACAGTCTTCTAAGCAAGTTGTCGGCTATGCGGCAGCAGAGTATGTGAGCGACAACATGAGGCTCGGTCTAGGAACCGGGTCGACGGTGGCTTTTTTCTTGGACGCGTTGGCTGAAAAGATCGCAAAAGAGAAGATAAACGTTGTCTGCGTGTGCACATCTCAAGAAACTGAAGATTATGCGAAAAAGCTGGGCATTCCAATCTCTACTTTAACCGAAACGCCACACCTGGACTTAACCGTTGATGGCGCAGATGAAGTAGACGAAGAGTTTCGTTTAATTAAAGGGGGGGGTGGCGCATTGTTGCGCGAAAAGATTGTTGCGGCCGCGTCCGAAAGCGTGATTATCATTATTGGAGAAGGTAAATACGTTGACAAGCTCGGCAGTGGATTTTTACTGCCCATAGAGGTGTTGCCTTTTGGTTACGCATCTACCAAAACTCAAGTTGGACAAAAAGGCGGATGCACACCGTATTTACGAACTATTGAATCGGGTGAACCATTTATTACCGACAACGGCAACTACATCTTTGACTGCAAGTTTGATGACGGGATTGATAACCCAGAAGTCACACATTCAATATTGTCACAGATTGCCGGTGTTGCTGAAGTAGGGATTTTTCTAAACTTATGCGACCTAGTTCTCGAGGCCGACGCTGAGGGGAATCTAGTAAAACATAGTACTGATTATGCAAGAAATCTATTCGCTTAACGCCGAACAACTTGAACAACGACTACGCGAAGCCACGGTAACCATGGCTTGGCCATCGGTGAGTAGCGCTATTGATTTAGCCAAGCAGGCCCATGATGGACAAATGCGTCGCGGTTCGGACAATCCCTACATCGTTCATCCGCTACGCGTTGCATTGATATTGCTTGAGGTTGCTGAACAAAAAAACGCCGTCGTTATTTGTGCCGGAATATTGCACGATGTTCTTGAAGACAGCAACACCCCCCAAGACCACATCGAAGACGACTTCGGCTCACAGGTACTAGACATGGTGTTGTCATTAACCCATCCAGATCAAAAAGATGGAGAGACAACGTTTGAGCGCAACAAGCGTATGTTTGAAAATATGCGCTGGGCAGGACGCGATGTTCACATTGTGAAAAGCGCCGACCGCCTAGACAACCTAACTACGGCGCACCAGGCAATGAAGGGGGAGCGTTTAAGCGAATATATCAATGAGTCGAAAGAGATGTTGTTGCCGTTAACGCTGGCGTCCAACACAGCGTTGTACCACGCTCTAAACGCGGCGATTGAAAAAGCATCCGTTATCGGTAGCGAAGCTGAGTAATGAAAGAAGTTATAGCCGAGTTAAAAAGTTTCGAATTACGCCTCGAGCAAATTCGGGGCCGTCTTTGACTTTAACAAACTACTTGTCGATAAATTGAAAGTAGAAGCAGAGATGGGAAGTGCCAATTTTTGGGACAATCAAGAAACCGCACAACAAACCGTGGCAGAATTAAAGAGGTTGGGCGTTAGTATAGACCCGGTCGAAGCGGCCGCCGAATTGTGCAACGAACAGCGCGCCAACATTGAGCTTGGCGATGAGTTTGGCGTTGATGAGGTGCGCGACGAATTGGCAAGAGTCAATGACAAGCTACAAAATTGTTTAGACACACTCGAATTACAAGTAATGCTTGGCGGCGAACACGACTCACGCAATGCGTATATCACGTTGCAGTCCGGCGCCGGCGGGGTTGACGCAACGGACTTTACAGAGATGTTGATGCGCATGTATGTGCGCTGGGCCGAAGCCAACGAATTTGAAATAGAAGAAATAGAATTACTAAGCAGCGACGAAGGCGGCATCCGGCACACTACGCTGTTAATTAGGGGCCCTTTTGTTTACGGCAAACTCAGCGCCGAGCGTGGAGTGCACCGTTTGGTGAGAATTTCACCGTACGACTCACAAGGGCGTCGCCACACGTCTTTCGCTGCGGTAGAAGTAATGCCGCAATTAGATGAAGACGCGGCAATTGAAATTGACATGTCCGACGTTCGCGTCGATACTTACCGCGCCGGTGGCGCCGGTGGTCAACACGTTAATAAAACAGATTCAGCAGTTCGCATGACGCACCAGCCCTCTGGCATTGTTGTGCAATGTCAAAACGAAAGAAGTCAGCTTAAAAATCGCGAGATTGCTAAATCAATGCTGGCTTCCAAGCTCTACGAGTTGCGCGAACGTGAAAAAAATTCCGAGCTTCAAGAGATGTACGGCAGCCAAGGAGAAATTTCTTGGGGATCACAAATTAGATCTTACGTATTACATCCTTATCAAATGGTGAAAGATCACCGCACCAACCACGAGGTTGGTAATGCCCAGTCCGTCCTTGAGGGCGACATTAACCCATTCATAGAAGCGTACCTGCGTGCGCGATTTGACTAATGACAACACCCCGCATTTCTGTTCGTCGCGCTTTACTTAGCGTGTTTTATAAAGACGGCATCGTAGAGCTCGGCCAAGCATTGGCGGCTCAGGGTGCCGAATTGCTTTCAACCGGTGGCACAATGCGCGCCTTGCAAGACGCTGGGTTGGAAGTAACTGAGGTTGCAGAGTACACCGGTTTCCCAGAAATGATGGATGGCCGAGTTAAAACTTTACATCCAATGATTCACGGCGGCTTGTTGGCGCGTCGGGATGACGAGGGCCACCTTGCTTCAATGCAAGAACACGGAATAGGCGCAATTGACATGGTGGTTGTTAATCTGTACCCATTCGAAGAAACGGTTGCGGGTGGCGGTAGTTTCGACGAGATTATTGAGAAAATTGATATTGGCGGACCAAGCATGTTGCGCTCAGCAGCAAAGAACTTTTCCAGCGTTGCGGTAGTTTGTGATACAGCAGATTACTCACAAGTAATTTTAGAATTACAAAATGGCGGGACTAGTTTAGATTTACGTCAACAATTGGCGGCTAAAGTTTTTGCGCGCACCGGAGAATATGATTCAGCAATTGGCAGATGGTTTGCCGACCAATCCGGAGCATCGTTGCGCTACGGAGAAAACCCACATCAACAGGCGGGCTTTTACCCCGACTCGCAAGCTGTTGGGCTTGGATCCGCCACAGTTCTTGAAGGGGGCAAGGCGTTGTCCTACAACAACTGGTTAGATTTAGACGGCGCGGTGGCCGCTGTAAACGATTTGCCATCTCCGTCGGCGGTTGTTGTTAAACACACCAACCCTTGTGGCGCAGCACTTTCGAGCGATTCACCATGCGATGCCTTAGAAAGAGCTTGGCAGGGCGATCCCCTATCAGCATTCGGCTCGGTGGTTGCAGTAAATGGCCACTTTGACTTAGCTTGTGCCGAATTCATGGGCGGCCCCAACAAGTTTGTTGAGGTTTTGGCCGCACCAAGCTTTGATGACGACGCGATTGAGTTTTTGCGTAACGGGCCCAAATGGGGAAAAAATCTGCGCATCGTTCAGATTTCAGACATAGGCAATAAGCGCAATCAGCTCGAAAGTCGTCGCGTATGGGGCGGAAATTTGGTTCAGGGTAGTGACGATATTTCCGCTTTCGACGCTGAGTTGAAGGTAGCGGGCCAGGTCGCGCTAGACCCTAATTTAGAAAACGACGTGCGCTTGGCACAAGTATTGGTTAAACACCTTAAATCAAACGCGATTTGTTTGGTTAAAGACTCCATGTTGGTGGGTGCCGGTGCTGGACAAATGAGTCGGGTGGACTCCGCGGAAATCGCTGTTAAGAAAGCTGGCGATCGCGCGAAAGGCAGCGTTGTTGGCTCTGATGCCTTCTTTCCTTTTCCTGACGGGCCACAAGCCCTTGCAGACGCCGGAGCGATTGTCATTGTTCAGCCAGGTGGCTCAATGCGTGACGATGAGGTAACCGCAGCATGCGACGAAAATAAAGTGTGTATGGTGCACACCGGTACACGTCACTTTAAACACTAATGGCTAATTATAAAAACGAGTTATCATGGTCGGCAAGTCGCGCGAAAGAGTTCACGCGTTGTCGCCGCGAATATTATTATTCACGCTATGCCTCTTGGGGTTGGTGGACCGAAAAACCTCGTGGCGAAAAATACGAGACCATGGTTCACAAGAATTTAACATCGCTGCCGGCAATGGCGGGGTTAAATGTACATGATGCCATCGAGCACTGGTTCCACCTAAAACGTGATGGCGTCGACATGAGCGCGGAAGACCTATACAATGAGGCGGTAGATAATTTCCGTGAAGGGTGGCGGCAGTCATCGACCGATGCTTGGAAAAGTGCTGCGAATAAAATGACGCATCTTGACGAGCACCATTACGGCAACGAGATAACTAAAGAGCGCACCGAAAAGGCCCGCGAATTACTTGAGCGCACCACGCGCTACTTTGTCGATTCAGTTGATTGCAAGCCAGCGCGCGAAGCACATCCGGATAATTGGCGATCGCTAGAGTCCATGGACACCTATATGTTTTTAGGAACAAAAATTTATGCAGTACCAGATTTTGCTTACGTTGACGGAGAGACCGTCCACATCTGGGATTGGAAAACTGGCATTCCCCGAGAGGACGATATCTTCCAACTACACTCGTACGCACTTTATGCATGTGAAAAATGGAGTGCCGACCCAGAGTCTATCGTTCTTCATGTCGCTTACCTAAATGAGCAGCGCGTTGACACGATACCAGTAAACGTTGGCAAACTCGGTGAGGTGCAAGACCACATGTCAATGTCAGTTCGCGAAATGATGGACGTGCACTATGATCCCGATGAAGACCCAGTAATTATGGAGAATTGGCCCAGAACTAGCGATGAGGCAAAATGTCGCTGGTGTCGCTTCCGTGGTATTTGTCTACCTACTTAATTAATTGTTGAACCGGGGTGCTTTGGTTGACAAGGTTTAGCTCACTAGCCATTAGCCATATATTCCAGTTCGCTACTCGGCGCGGTAGGGCCAGGTCGAACTCAGCGCGACCATTAGCGTCGGCCATTACAGTAGTAATTAATATCGAATTTAAATAATCAAAACTGCTTCCGCGTCCGCCATACCACAATACGACGTTCACTTGTGGCGTAAAGCCTAGCGCAAACAACTTATTGGTTTGACCAGAGCGACCCGGTAAAAACTCGCTGATAATAGGTTGTGCTAAAATCGGAGACAATTTGTATGCGCGTCGCACACCGTTAATAAGGCCAGTACCAGAAATTTCACCAAGCTCATTGATGTTGTTGGCACCAGTGATGAGCCAGGCACCGCCATTATTAACATGACCCTCAATAACTGTCACGGTGTTGGCGGCTTCCCACAGCAGCGCGTGTTGAATACCCACAGAATCTTTGCCATAACCAACTGCTTGTCCATGTGAGTTGTTGCCATTCACGGCACCATGTGTATAACCGCCGGGCAAGGGTAATGCGCTTAAAACACCAGAGTTTGTGTTGTAACTACGTGGCTGAACGAAACCATTGGCGTCAATGTCGTGGCCAACCACAATACCGTTATCGTTAATGTCTTGCGGTTGGCGCATGCCTGGGATTGCCACCATGCCATTAGGCGGCGTCCACAAAAAGCCAAACTGAGTGCCACTGGCGTCGTAGGTTGTGCCCACGACATAATTGTCATTATTAATAGCTACCGCTTTTGATTCGCGGCCACCCAAGGTGGGCAACTCGTAAAACCGATTAATTTTGGAATCATAAATAAAACCACGGTATTGATACCGGAAATTAACAATAATTTCAGAGGTAAAAATGCCGGTGATTATTTCGTTGTTATTGATGTCGTAACAACGAGTAAAGCCGCGCAGACCAAAAATTAAATCGGTAGCGCCATTCACACTATCCCACAAATAGCCATGTAGCTCAGGGGTGCCACCCAACATTACGGTTTGGTATCCTACGCATTGGCCGAGATCATTCATGCCTCCCATAAAGGTGGTGCCGGAAAGAGTTGGGAATACCTCGAGTTGCACAACACCATCCCATACGAAGGCGCGAGTTTGCTGTGTTCCGAGCACACCAGATTTGTCGTTTTCACCATGCACGAAACCAAGATTGTTGATGTCGGCACTGCGTACATCATCACTCGGCGTAGCACTTAAGGTGCCAAGCTCGGTGATTTCATAGGATTGCGCCAGGACGGTGGGTGTAAGGCCGTAAACTACAAAACAAAAGACGGCGATTAATTTCATGAGAGCTAATAATAAGTATAATCTATAAAGTAACCCACAAAGTGGGGAATAACATGGATTTAAGTGACATTCGCAGAGAATACGTAACTAAAGGCATTGCTCGTAAAGACTTACGAGAATGCCCGTTTTCGCAATTTGAGCAGTGGTTCGTGCAGGCACAGGAAGCATCACTGCAAGATCCGTCGGCTTTTAGTTTGGCTACAGCGGGCGCGGACGGCCAACCAACATTACGCACCGTGCTGCTGAAGTTTTTTGATAGCAGTGGCTTTGTTTTTTTTACCAACTACAACAGTAAAAAAGGCCAGCAGCTTAGCGAGAACCCACAGGCTGCAATGTTGTTTTCTTGGCTAAAGTTAGAGCGCCAAATAGAAATAGCGGGTCACGTAGAAACGATTTCGGCGACACAATCAGCCAAGTATTTCGCATCGCGGCCGCGGGGTGCACAATTGAGCACCTGGGTATCTGCGCAGTCGGACGCGCTAGAGTCACGGGGCATTCTCGAAGAAAAGTTTGCGCAGGCTAGTAAAAAGTTCGTGGGCAAAGATGTGCCGATGCCAAAACATTGGGGCGGATATAAAATCATTCCAACGAGCATCGAGTTTTGGCAAGGACGCGAAGATCGTTTGCACGACCGCTTTCGTTACGAATTAAACGAAAACGGCGACTGGCAAATTACCCGCCTCGAGCCTTGAGTTAGACAGAAGCTACTTGCTCAAACTGCGGACGCCGTCCGTCGAGCATAGCGCTAAGTCCTTCAAGTGCGTCTGCATGTTCGAAGGCTGTTTGTAAGTCACGCGACTCAAGCTCGAGCGCATGCTTTAGTGGCAGCGGCGCGCCTTCATGCAATAAAACCTCACACATCTTTAATGCGTGATAAGATTTCTGTCCCATTTTGTGAATTGCTTTTTCAAGCATTGCATTGCCCAAAGCATCTGCTTCACCAGATAAAATTTGATCGATGGTATTGTTGCCAAAGAAATTCCAGATTTCGGTCCAGTTATTGTGTGGCTCAATGTCTTCAATTTCGGTTTGACGGTAATCAGTTTTTTGCGCCCACTCTAAACACGTAGCATCGAGCTCGGCAAAAGGGCTGACCGCATCAACTAGACCAATTTCTAAAGCCTGTTTGGCGTTTAATAGTTGGCCTGTGTAAAGAAGATACTTTGCTAATGGCAAGCCAACGCGGCGTGGCAAACGCTGGGTGCCGCCCAAGCCAGGGAAAATGCCGATGCCCGTCTCTGGGAAACCGATCATCATTTTAGGCGAAGCGACTATCCAGTCGGTCGCTAAAGCTAATTCGGCGCCGCCGCCTAAACACAAACCTTGTGCGCGGGTGACGCTAGCGTAATCGTTGCCAGCTAAGGTTGCAAAAACCTTTTGTCCATGAGCAGCGAAGTCACCAATCGCCGGATAGTTGTTAGCTTCTAAGGCGTCAACAAAGAATTTAATGTCTGCGCCAGCAACAAACGCTTTGCCGTTTGCGCGTAGTATTGAGGGTTTTTGAGCCAACTGGGCAGCAGTTAACTTCGCGTCAAATTGCATAAAAGTTTTTGGGTTGAGAGCGTTCATGCTGTCAGGGCGCTGGAACCATATGTCTGTTACCTCGCCATTGCTGCAACTAGAAATAGTTTCAAGCGCTGCGGCTTTATAGTCGAGCTCTTGTAACATTTTTGGCAACTCCAAATCGTAATTTGCAATTACCGCCTTAGCTAAGTCGCGTGATTTTTCTAAGCCATAATCATTCAGTAATTCGAAAGGCCCCTTAGGCCAGCGCAAGCCGACGCGCGCACCAATGTCTGTTTCTAATGCCGAGGCAACATCTTCTTCAACAAGTTGTGCAGCGACATAGAAGGTTGCGCCTAGAAGGCGGTCGGCAATAGTTTGGTATTTAGACTCATCAACTTCGCCATCAAGCGGCCAGCTGGCTCCACCAGTTTCGCAAAAATTCTTAAGTGCCTGCCCGGGATAGTAGAAATCTCCGAGTTGATCGCCAAGGCTAGTTGCAGCATGAAATGAAATTGGCACACCCGTAACGTTCATTAATTCGAATGGACCCATACCAACATTGAAAGCTTTTTTTGCGGCCCACTCGATAGTTGCAATGTTCGCCACATCTTCGCCGAGCAAACGCACACCTTCATTCACCCACGGCACAAAGTAACGGTTTACAACAAAGCCAGGCGCGTCAGCAGAATAGATTGGCGTTTTCCCAATAGCCTCCTGCGATGCCCAGGCTGCGCGATAAACATCGTCGGAAGTTGTGGCGTGACCAATAACTTCAACTAAGCGATTTTTAGCAGGGTGGAAAAAATAGTGCAAGCCAACTAGGCGCTCAGGGTTACTTACAGAATCGACTAGCTCTTTAACCAAGAAAGAAGAAGTATTGGTGCCCAGAATACACGTGGGCTTGCAAATTTCAGATAAGCGTGAGAATACAGATTTCTTGACATCCATATTTTCAAAGACAGCTTCGATAACTAAATCGACATCACTTAGTTTCGACCAATCGCTAGTGCCATCGATATTCGCGAGGATGGCATCGGCTTGCGCGGGTAGGAAAACTTTGCGCTTCACAGCCTGGTCGAGCATAGTTTCGATTATGCCAATGCCACGGGCTACTTTTTCGTCGTCGAGGTCGACGAGTACCACTTTAAAGCCTTCGGTGGCGATTTTTTGAGCGATGCCGGAGCCCATGTTTCCGGCACCGATTACGGCAAACTTATTGATGTTGTATGAAGTCATAACGAAAAGAGGGTATTATCTAACCCAAGGCCACGTATTTTAACCGATTTTAGAATACCGGTGCCGTTTAATGCCTAAGCCACAATGATTAAGCTAAAAAACTTACGAAAAGACTACCAAAGTGGGAATAATACTACCATTGTGGTCAATATTCCAGAACTGCACGTTGCGGTCGGTGAAAAGATTGCGATTGTTGGCGCCAGTGGTTCCGGCAAAACCACCCTGCTTAATTTGATTTCAGGGCTTGTAAACGCGGATGGTGGAGAAATAATTATCAACAATCAAGACATCTGTAAAC
>JAPYTC010000002.1:0-36044 GCA_029941685.1 Planctomycetota bacterium
GGTGCCGCCAGCAAAGATTCGTCCGCCAGCGTCGCGGGTCTTTTCAATTTGCTGGGCGAGGTGTTCTTTGACAACGAATCTCTCGCTATGAATGGGATGCTCTTCAACAGTGTCGCAACTAATCGGAAGAAATGTACCTTGCCCAACATGTAGGCTTAAATATGCAATCTCAACTTGAGCAGTAATAAGTTGTTGCATCATTTCTTCGTCGAAGTGCAAGCTTGCCGTTGGCGCTGCTACCGAACCGTTATTCTTGGCCCAAATAGTTTGATAACGCTCAAAGTCAGAGGGCTCGATTTCATCAGCGCCATCTAAACCACGCATTCGCCGAATATAGGGGGGTAGCGGCGGGCATCCGTGTTGTTTTAGAAAATCTAACCATGCGCCAGATTCTAATTCGACCAACCATTCGCCCCGCGACAATTTTTCGGCTAGCACCACTTTTCCTTGCTCGTCGGCACTAAACAATTCGAGGCCGATACGAATGCGCGATCCGGACAGCATGCACCGCGCAGTTTGCCCTTCGGCGCGTAAAAATAAAACCTCGATTTTGCCGCCGGTGGCTTTGTGCATTTGCATCAATGCCGGCACCACTTTTGTATCGTTTAACACCAACAAGTCGCCCGCAGCAAAATGTTGCGGCAAGTCTGAAAATTGCTGGTGCTGCCAAGTGCCGGCGTTGGCGTCGGCAACAAGCATCCGTGACAAGCGACGCTCGGCCGTCGGATAACGCGCGATTAGTTTTTCAGGAAGATCGAAATCTAACTCGCTGATATTCATTAGTCACGGTTCGCCCAATCACGGAAAATCATCATCTGACGATGAAAGTCGTGCTCTTCCATTTCGAGCGGGCTCTTAAAGAAAGCCGCAGCGGCGTGAACCGGACCACCCTCGTTGAGGTCTTGCGCGCGCAGTGCAATGCGCACCAAATCTAAAACGAGTGGCGCCGCAAGCGCCGAATCTGAACCGTGCCATGTAAACTGCAACGACATTTGTGCGCCAAGGAAACCTTCGAAGTGGATGTAATCCATGGCGGTTTTCCAGTCGTGCAAGCTCGGTACGAAGTTAATGCTTACTCCACTGTGCATGAACGGATTGTTCGGCAAGATGCTTGGCAACACGACATCTTTGTTTTTCAATTTCGCCTTGGCGCGTTGCGGGTCTGCGAGTGCTGCACCATCTTTATTACCTAACATGTTGTACCCTTCCCAGGCCATCACATTAAGGTTGCGGTCCCGGAACATTGGTGCTAATGCTGTTTTGAGTAGCGTTTCGCCAGTTTTACCATCGTTGCCCAACACCGGAACTTTTTCGCGGCGCGCAAAACCAGCGACTGCGGGCAGTGCACCCCCCGGTGCCGGAGTGAAATTAATAAATGGCACGCCTTCGCATATTGCAGCAAGCGCATATAAAATCGAACGCGACAAATCACGTGGTGCTGTTTTCAGTAACTCAATCGGGTCTGCATCAGAGTTGTACCAAGCCTCGTCTAACATTTCGCGTTCGCGTTCGGCCGACGCTAAGTAAATTACCGCACCACGACGTAAGCGCTCGCTTCTTTTCCAATCACGGATGTTTTCGCGCAACTGTTCTAAGACATCAGGCAGAGGCATCGACAGCATGTCCGCCGACTTGTGATTGACAGTAGCTTCGTCTTCGGGCTCGGGAATTCCGGCAGCGATAGACATTTCTAGTCGATCGCGAACGCCACCGGACATATCTACGATGTCACGGGGCAACACATTGGTGCGTACCAAATTTTCAGCTGCATCATGTGCATTGCCGCAGACGTCCCAACCGGTGACGGAGAACGATTCGACATCGGCCCAACCACAATCTTTAAGACCATCAATCTCGGTCACTAACCCGATCTTTGGCATCCCACCACGAAGGGCTTCAATACCATGAACTACCGTGGTGCCAATTGCACCACGCACACCTACTAAAAACAAACCGGTTCGATTTACGTCGGGACTCATTATTCTTTTAACAATTCTTGGTAACGTTGCAGGACTAGAGCTTCGTCGCCATATCCGACACTGCCCACAACAGTATTCACGGAAGGTGACTGCTCATTCATGTTGGGGTATTGTCGCGCTTCCTCGGTCAATTGTTTAGCTCTTTTATTATTAGTCTGCTGTTTTTGCACCAAAGTGGACGCCGGCTGTACCTGCTGTGGCTTGCCGTCGACGCCTACTTTTACAAGATCTGTGCTTAGCAACGCCTGCTGCGAGACCGTCAGATGCAGCGGTGAATAAGACTGCCATTGCAAAAACACTGCAAATGCAGCGGACATAAGCACCATGCCGCTAAGCTGATGCACTGGACGGAATTTTACTTTTGGTTTCGCGCCATCAGCGAGTTGTTGTTTGATTTCGTGGTCGACGCTATCACTAAGGCATGTACGCGCGATTGCTTGCGGGTCACTCGATTTATCAATGCTACCAACGATGCCACCCCACGGCCGCGCCACTCGCCATGCAGCGACAAAGCAAACCATAAACACAAAAACAGCCGTGCCCATTGCATTAACCTGCTCAACCGTGGCTGCCCAATAGCAAACCACCGCGACACATGTTGCCGCTTGAAAAACTTGAGCAACACGCTGAATTCTAAATTTAATCAGCAGGGATTTGGCTAATGAATTCACTGTGGCTTTGGATGACGCACCAACTCAAAAGTCAAAGTCACCGGATGGTTAAGCGGAGGCAGCAAAAAGATGTTTGGATACCAGATCGACTGACTAGACCCGCGCGGGTCGGTGCCACCGAGCAAATGGTTGGCTGGACTAAACATCACTAATGAAATCAAATTGCCCTGCCCTTGCGCTGCGAAAAACTCTTTAGCATCTTTGTGCGGACGAATGAAGCGTGAGCCGAGGTAAACCCATTCGCCACGCTTGTAGGTTCGCTCTTCTTGAACGTTTAACACTAAATCTTCAACACGATATTTATAATGATCGATATCGCCATCTCCGTTGGTAACATCCCATTCAGCATAAATAACAAAGCCATTTCCGGTAGGTGGCTGATAAACATGGGTCGGCGAGCCCTCTTGAATTTCGGCATCGCTCGGCTGCGGATCGACGGCGACCATCTTTCCGTTTTCGCCTTTCTCAGCTCCGACCATGAGCATCGCAGCATTAAGCGCCTCCGCGTTTAACTTCTCTATGAAGAACAAAGATTCGTGGTCTTTGCCTTGCGGTTGCAGCACTAATAAATACTCAAGTGGTTCACGCAACTGACAAATAAATGACTCGATGGTGATTTGTGATTTTTCGAGGTTGACACCGACACCCTGTTCGGCGAAGGCATCAATTATTTCTTGTTGGCTCTGTGCTACGGACGGCGCCACGAGGGTGCTGAGGGCAAAGAGTATTGTTGTGAGACAGTGTTTCATTTGGTTGGGTTAGTCCGCAGGCGACGTAAACGCGCTGCTGCAATTTTACCTGTTTCGTGCTCAACTAGTGCTGCAAGATTGCAGGCAACTAATTGCTGGTGAGCAGGAATTGAATAAGGTGAAAGGTCGACTGCACGCTGCGCTAAGGCCACTCCCATCACTAAAGACCTATTCGGCTGGTTATGCGGCACGGCGATACAGAACTGCGCGGCCTCTAACAGCAACTCGGCCTCGACCTGCCCGCTGAGCAATGGCCGGAGAGACTGAGGTTGGTGCTTAATAACCGAGTCGAGATACAGCTGGCGATGAGCGATGGCTCTTGTTAAGTCATGCCATCCGGCGCCCTGTGGAGCGAACCCTTCGCGCACAGCAAACTCATATTTATTAACCCTGTCTGGAGTAAGCAGCAGCTTTTCGAGAGCCTCAAAGGCAAATACGTCATTGTCCTCTAACTGCGCCGCCAAGCACCATGCACGCAACTGCCAAGACTCATGCCGTTCATCTAAAGATCGCGCGGCCTTTTCTAATAGCTGCCGAGCCACTTGCGCATTTGATTTGCTGATTCGAGCGGCGGTGTAAATCAACAACACCGCGCCGTTATTATTTACGCGTAACGGAAACAGACTTGACAAAAACTTGTCTTCGTTAACTGGTGAATGTGCGACTACAGCATCGACCAATTGATTGAAGTTGTTGCTCACGCGCGCGACTTCGGCTAACGATGAAATGTCGGTTAAAGGCGCGACATCATTTGCATTTTGCTGCAGGCGAAGCAATTCGAGCGCCCAATGTTCGATAATAAAAGCAGCGGATGATTCGCCGCTACGATCAGCACAACTGCGGTAAACGACGCGCCGCAATTCGTCAGTCAAATCGGCCAATTGTTGCTGACCATCAATCATCAACAACAATTCTTTAGGTGCAGCAATATTCGTTTGCACGGCGAATTCAATTAACGCCTCGGCAACTTCGTAACTACTCCACTCGTCGTTCAACAAGGTAATCACCGTCATTGGCTGCGCGGGAGCATGTTGCTTAACCAACGAGCGTATCGCCGCAGCACGCACGTCTTCTTGGTGACGCACAAAAAAAGCCACTGTGTCGGTCAAACGTAGCGTCGCAAGAGTTGGATTGAATCCGAAGGCGTTTAATATCATTTTTTGCCAGGCAGCTGGAAAGTCTGCGAAATGATCAACTGCGAAATTGGCGCTCTCATCAGATTTTGCAATGCGGCTAACTAGTAATGACGAAACTTGTTGATGAGTCAGCAATGGATGTTGCATGTACAACTCTTCGTCCCCATCTAGCACATCAGAATTCGATAGCGCGCGCGCAACCGCAACCGCCGCAGAAATAAACTGCGGATTATTACTACTCAATAACCAGTGTGCGGCGGCTTGCTGACATTCAACTGAGTCTTGACGCGCGATAAATGGCATCCACTCGGCTTGTTGGGGGAAATCGTTTGAGCTAACTCGCTGCGTGTACAATTCAAGGAACGACTCGGGTGTGTGGTATTCAACGACCTTGTTCAGCATCGCCGCTCGATACGAATCGTGACTCGACGACAACTGAGAGCCCAAGTAGTCACGAAAGCTGCCGTCGTCTGGTAATCGCGGCAAATAAGTTAAGAAGCGTTGGGCCAAAGCCACGTCGCGCTGTGCTGCCAAATCTACCAATGGAATATAGTCACTTGCGGTTTTGCAAAGTAACACCAAGTTGCGCAAGGCCAGAAATGCTGTTCGAGAATGCGACTGCTGTGCGATTGAAAGCAACCGTTGGCGGTCGTTGGGCTCAATGCAACCACCCCATTCGCGCAACAGCGCGTGCAACAAACTCGGAGTAGTTTCAGGGACCAATAACTCGTCAAAAACTTCGAGCGCCGAGTGGCCTTCGAAAATGACCGCGTACTCAGCCAAGGCAGCGCGGCGATCGGAATCGACCGTAGCGTCTAGAACTTGTGAATAGACAAATTGCTCGTTGCCTTCCCATGGCAAAGCCAAAATATCATTAACCGATAAGGCTTGCTGCGGAGCGCAAAGTAGAAGGGTTGCAACTATCATTTCCAAACAGTTTAACGGCCCTAAGCAACAGTTGGTTCACGCTTTATCGCAACTAAATCCATGCTATTCTCTAGGTATGGACGACCTCCGCCCTCCTAAACTCGAAGTTTATCGAGATGAATCCGTTGCTCGTGATTACGATCAGCGCTGGAGTGGTGCATTGGGCAAAAAGCGTGATGTGCGCAAGGCTAAAGCAATCTGCCAAGCCTTTGATGCTTTACAGACCCATTATCCTGAAGCTTCGCTGCGCAGCGTCCTCGATATTCCGTGCGGCACCGGACGCTTCTCCGATTTGTTTGATGCGTACAAGTGTCACACAATTGGCGCTGACCTCTCGATTGAAATGTTGCAGCAGGCACAAGCCAAACACCCGCAACACGATTTTATTTGCGCCGATATTGGACGCCTGCCTTTTGCCGATGATGCCATCGACGTTGGCGCTTGCATTCGCATGTTGCATTTAGTGCACTCAGCCGAATTGCGCATTCGTTTTCTGAAAGAGCTAAACCGTGTTTGTAAATACGGTGCGATTATCGACTACAGGCATTCACACACCGTACGAATTTTTTCACGCCGCATGCGATTCCGCCTCGGAATGTATAAAGAAGATCCGCAGCTACCGTCGCCAAGACAGATTCAGTGCGAACTTCAACAGGCTGGATTTAAACCGCTAGCCAAAATAAACGTGCATTTCGCACCGCTACTTAGTGATAAATTGATTTTTCCGGTAATCTCAAATGAAACTTAACCCGACCCCTCTCAACCCGACCCCTCTCAGTGAATTTTTCGCGCGACACGGTGCCGACTTCATCGACATTTATGGTGTACAAATTCCGCGGCACGGCGGCGGAGTAGTCACGCTCGAGTATCAAAAGGCGCGCGAAGGCACTCTGATTTGTGATGGTGGGCACCGCGCATGGATTGACGTACATGGTGCAGATGTTTGCGATTTCTTTCAGCGAACTTTGGCTAGTGACTTAAGCAACCTTAACGTCGGTGAGCACCAGCTATCTGCCATGCTCGACGGCAAAGGCCGCTGGATTGCAGAATTGGTGCTGTACCGTTTTGCTGACAGGGACAATAGTTGGCATATTGGAGTCGATATCCCTGTTGCCTGCTGTGACGAGTTTTTGCAAAAGCTAGACATGATGCATTTCGGCGAAGATATTTCATTCGTCAAATCCGATGCAGCGCGTATCAAGATTCTTGGCAAGCTGCCAACCATCAACCACGATGGTGTGTTAATTAGTCGTCCCGATGCCGGCGTTGAATGCCATGAAATCATTATCGCGTCAGATTTAGCAACAGATGTCATGCAGCAGCTGGTCGACAATGGCCATCAATTAGGTGGATGGCTTGTGCAAAACACTTTGCGTGTTGAGGGAGGCTTTCCATTATGGGGCAGCGATTTCGATGGCAACCACACACTGCCTAGCTGCAACGAATGGCGACGCGCATCCATAACTAAAGGTTGTTACGCTGGACAAGAAGTTGTCGCCAGGATTAACACTTACGGCGAAGCTCCGCGTCAACTTTGTCAGCTACACTTTATGGGTGAACCACAATTAATGCAAGGGGCAACCTTATTTGATGCCGAAGACAAAAAAGTCGGCAATGTATGTAGCTGTATTTTTTCACCGCAATTCGACAAAACAATTGCTTTTGCTTTTATCAAACGCACTGCCGCGCAAACGGGCACTCCACTAAAAGCAACGTTGCAGCAAGCGACAGCTAACTGCGAAGTGGTAATGCCAGAAAAAGTATTCGGATAAACTAGTACAACGAACGCATTTCTTGCGGGCGGAAATCCGGGAAGAACTCTTGGGGTGTTTTATAGCCAAAGTGGTTTTTCAACACGCTGTAGTACACATTACGGAAATCGGTGGTCACGGGGACGTCACGACCTTGGTACAAATCTTTCTTGGCTAAGCCGGTCCAGTCACCATGAATCTTTCCTCCCTTGACATCACCGCCTATCACAAACATCGCCGAGCCGTGACCATGGTCAGTACCCGTATTGCCGTTTTCACGAACGGTGCGACCAAATTCTGTCATCACCATAATGGTAGTGTTGTCTAGCTCTGGTCCAAGATCGCTACAAAACGCAGCCAAGCATTGTGCGAAGTCCGTCATGCGAGTCGCCATCTTGCCCTCGACTCCGCCTTCACCAGTGTGATCGTCCCACCCGTTATAGTCAATGCCAGCCACTTCAAGACCTTCACCCGCCTTCAACACTTTTGCGATCTGCTGCAATCCGGTAGAGAATCGCGACGATGGATATGCAGACCCGGAAACGGTTACGTCGCCACTACGTTTCGTAGGTGCTTTGCCAACAATTTCTTGGAAGCGACGCAAAGTTTCGATGGTCATGCGTCCAGATTCAACGACGCCTGCTGCATCATTGTCTGGTTGCATGTTCGCCATTTCACCTCCCTCAAGCATGCCTCCTGAATCACCGTAAAAGCGTTCGAAAATATCTAAGTTTTTATTGCTTTTTTTCTTTGTTGCATTGCCTGGCACTGCCAAAACTGGAAAGGTTCCACGCAACGAACGCGGCAATAGTTCTTGAATAGCCACCGCCCTAAATGTGGCGGATGATTCGGTTTTTGTTGCCATCAAGTAACGGTTCAACCACCCTTCTCGCATCGTGCGATTGCCAGGAGCCGCGAATTCCATCCAGTCTTGTGCGTCAAAGTGTGAACGCGTACCGTGGGTTGAGCCGGCACAAACAATCGGTGCAAAACGTTTGCTTTTATAAAGAGATTCAAGAGGCGCCAACGCGGGGTGCAATGCGAAAGTGGAATCAAGCCTTATCAGACCATCGTCGAGATCCATGGCTAGAGTAGGTCGGTGACCTTCGTAGGAAGAATCGCCGTACGGAACAATCATGTTTAAACCATCGGCAGCGCCGCGTAAAAAGATGCACACTATCGACTTTTCACCATTAGCACCAATCGCTGCTGGTACGGCCTGTCCCACTTCAAAAGTGCGAGCAAATGCCGGAACCTGACTAGCCACTGTCGCGGCACCAACGCCTTGTAAAAACCGACGGCGCGAAGTTTCAAATTTGTTTTTGTTTTTCATAAAATTATTGCTGCTGAAATTCTGGGGAACCTAGTAACATGCCGACCAATGTTGGTGCAGCTTTATAAAAGTCAGGGGTTTTTGTTTTCTCTAAATACTCTGACGTGACCGTGGTCAAGGCCGCGCGAGTACGGCCTCCGGCGCCACCAGGTATCACCATTTTGGTCAAATGATGCTGCCACAATCGTGGCGACGAATCGGTTGGCACTTGTTGATAGAATGCGTCAGAAACTTTCACACCGCGAATTTTGCCGCCGACCAAATCTGTAGCAAACTGCCAGCGCAACGCCATAACACCCGGATCAAGCCACGCCTCGGCCACATCGTAATATCCCGTTGGGTCGTCACAATGGTAAATTGGCTGCCCCATGTCTTTTAGATAATTCTCTAAGCCGCGCAACGATGTGATCTCGGCAGCAGTAACCCGCAACGCACTGATAATGAACTCGAAAGGTGTCTTAAACTTGTTACGGTAGTTCTCGCGCGCGAAAAACAATTCGCTGCCGATGATCTCTCGCACCATCGCAGTGATGTCGCCATCTGTTTTGCGGTAAACCTTTGCTACTTTCGTTACTAACTTTTCATCCGGCACGTCCGCAACCAAGTAGCGCACCATCTTCATTGCAATAAATTCTGACGTGCCTTTATGCTTGCCAAGAATCTCAAGCACTTCACGCCCTTGCCCGTTGTCGCCAGTCTCATCTTCGTGAATGTTTTTCCCAAGCACCCTGAAATTTCCTTCAACGTGCATCTTACTATCAAACTTATACTCGTGACTGCCACTTCTCCCACCATCGAATGTCCAGCCCGTCAGTACATTCGCCACTGCGATTACATCATTTTGGCTGTAATAATTATCAACGCCCAAAGTGTGCAGTTCGAGCAATTCACGCGCATAGTTTTCATTTAATCCGCGCTGCGTTGCCAAGCTGACCGCCTCAGCAGCCTGTGTTTTTGAACCCGTCTTACGCTTGGCGCGCCGCTCAATTGCTTGAAGCTCTTGCTTTGATGGTGGACGCCGTGACAAATGGTTGTCGAGGTAATTCAGCATCGCCGGATGCGTGGCCGCGTCACTTAACATCGTCGGAAAGTCTTTCCATACGTTATCGCGTATCACCTCGCGCTCATAATCATTTATTTGCGAAAAGATTTGTCGACCCTTAGTGAAACTAACATTGAAATGGTTGCGCCAAAAATCAATCATGACCTCGCTGGCCTGTCGCTCTGACAATACCGCGCGTAAAGCCACCGCCTGCATCAATTCGCCCATCGGCAGCCGCTGCAATCTTCGCGACGCCTTCCTTTCTTCTTCGGTAGCATCACGGCCGGCATTGTTGCTAGATATAAACTCTGAACACTCGGCGACACTTAAATCAAGAGTTTCAAATTCAGCAATCCGCTCTTTCAAATCTGGATTTTCCGAGGGCTTTACCTGCAGCTGTTCGTTTAGCCAGGCATCAATACCTGTATTCAAAACCTTGTCAACATCTCCGGGGCGGGCGCCGAAGGCTAATCGAGAAAACAAATGTGAGACTTTCTCGCGCTGCGAGAGCGGTTCAAGTTTAGATTTAGTAGTTGGTGATTTCATGCCAGTATTATTCTAATCAACAAGACCCTATAGAAAGCGACTAGTTGCGCCAAATACCCTCGCCTTTGCCGTTTTCCAGTGGTCGCCATTGATAATCAACGAAATCTTCAAATGGCCGTAAAGGCAAGCTGCGGATCTCAACTAGTGGCTCTGTGCGCACATAACCGACGCTTAAGCCGTTTTGTGCATCAACCTGCCACTTTGCCAACAAAACAAGATAGCTCGATCTCTCGACTCGCCAATGCAGAGTTTGCCATTCGCCGTCTACTCCGTAAACCGGCACCGAAGAAAACGCCACATTTTCGGACGGCCCGACATAGCGCGTTTCGATTCGCGCCTTATCTTGATTGTAAACATAGAGCAAAGTGTAAGGTGCATGGTGACCCATATCCCATTGCTGCGCATTCAATCCGTACTGACGGTTGCCGTCCATGAGTTTGAGGCTAGGCTGTGTCGCGCAACTAGCCAACGAAGCCAAAACCAACAAACTGATTTTTACCATTTATAAAAACCTTCGCCGCTCTTTTTGCCTAACTTGCCCTCAGCCACCATGTCACGCAACAATTGTGGCGGCGCGAAACGGTCGCCTAATTTTTCGCATAAGTATTCGGCAATGCCAAGACGCACGTCTAAGCCAACCAAATCGGTCAGTCGCAACGGACCCATTGGATGTCGGTAACCCAGCTCCATGGCCTTGTCGATATCGGCAGCGCTGGCAACTCCCGCTTCGACCATGCGCATTGCTTCGAGTCCGATGCAAACCCCTAAACGCGACGAAGCAAAACCAGGAGCGTCTTGCACAACGATGGGCTCTTTACCCAAACGCTTACTTAGCTCGACAGCAAGTTCAATGTTTGCTTCGCTAGTTTGTTCACCAACCACCACTTCGAGTAACGCCATCAACGGTACAGGGTTGAAAAAATGCATGCCGATAAAACGTTGTGGGCAGCACATGCTTGATGCAATTTTACTAATCGACAACGAGGACGTGTTGCTGGCGATCAGACAGTCGTTGTTAACGGCATCTTCAATTTGTGCCATAACCGATTGCTTCAATTCTAATTTTTCAGGAATCGCCTCGACCACCAACTGTGCATCAGCACAGCTTGCCGCCAAATCAGTTGAGGTGCTTATCAACGCTAACGCAGCCTTAGTTTCGTCAAGGCTAGCCTTGCCTTTTTCAACTGCCTTAGACAACATACGTTCGATGTTTGCCATGCCTGCAGCCACAGCTTGCTCGTTGATGTCAAACAACACCACCTGCATGCCAGCCTGCGCGCAAACTTGTGCAATGCCATTGCCCATAGTGCCCGCGCCTAAAACTACGGCGCGAGAAATGGATTGTGCGGATGAAGAGTCGCTCATGTCGCTATTTTAAACGCACCGTTTCGCCATTCAGCACTTGAGCCTCATCCAATTCAAAAACATGGACGCCTTCTGGTGTGCGGCATCTAATCTCTGTAACCATCGCCTCGCCATTTTCACCTGAGCAATAAGGTATACGCGCACTAAACTGACCACTAGCGTCACTGAATGCATGAGCCGTCCATTGTTGATTAGCAACGAACTGTTCGCCGTTAACGAGAAATACAAAGTCAACCGTGAAATCTACTGCTGAATTCGGCAGTGTGCTGCCAACAACATTGGCGCCTGCTACGTATTCCCAGATGCGTCCTACCGAAGTTTGACCGCCGAGCTGTTCACCAACTGCAACAATTGTTGGCGACATATAAACCAATCGCAAAAACGCAATACTTGATGCCGGCCCGTGGGCGCCATCAGCATCGCCAAAATTATATACCTGTGCCGCCATTGTTTGAAACCATTTAGGTAACAACCGCACACCGGCACCTTTGACCACCGACCGGTAATCCTTTACATCAGCGCCAATGCGTTGCGCATGCGAGGCGAGCAAATCGGGTAGTCGTGATGTAACAACAACATACTGCACCTTACGCTCTCGCAAAATATTTTCAGCTACAGCTAAATCATCGGTCATGAAAAACCTTGCCGGATCAATAAAACTATCACGGCCGATATAAGACCCGAAGTTAGTCGCAATACTTGGACGCTTCGCCACCCACTCAATCGTGTGGCCGAAATCCCAGGCTGCGAGCACCGAACGCTCGGCGGGTTTTTGCCGTCCTATCCATTCGAATAAATCGTGTTCGGCACCAGTCACTTCGTCGTAGCCATGGTTCTGATATGCCTCGATTGAATATTTCACGCCCTGAAATTGCGCCGCCACGATGAAGCAAGCGGCTAAGGCGACTTGAACCGGCCACTTTGCTTTCGTCTTGGACAATAAGTAGCAAACACTAACCGCGACCACCACCGCCAATGGCGCAGCGAGAGCGTCAGCGAAACGACGTTGCGCACAGGCCTGCAGCAGCAACGGTACTAAAGCAATCAACCATGGCAGCAACACTGGAGTAGCGAATTTGTTTTTGCGCCATGCCAGCCAATAACTAAACGGCAATACTAATACCGACCACCCTATCCACACGCCAAATCCTGTTGACTGTGTCGATCCATTACCAATGAGCGGTGCTGACTCGGCGATACCTGACATGAATTCATCAACGCGCGACACCCAAGCAAAGCCCTCGAGTATCCCTGATGCTAGTGGCAGACCAAAAGCAAAAATCACTGCGACGAAAACGGCACCACTCGCCAACACGTAGTGCATGTATTTTCGCGACGCCTTTTGGCTACGTGACCCCCACAGAGGTAGTGGCAGCAGCACTCCGAGCGCCAGCCACAGCAAATGAAAGTATGACAAGTTGATTACCATCCATGGGTAATCCTCAATCCATGGCGATTGCAGAATCGCCGGCAGCAACACTATCAAGGCCGCTAGGTGAAAAAGACTGACAAATAACGCGACTTGACGATTGAAGTAATTGTAAAGCCACCACAAACACAGTAACTGCAGCGGCAATAAATACATTAATGCACCGACCCAAACGCCGAGCATCAAACCAGCAGCAGCACCCGATGCCACCGCTGACAGAATGCAGAAACGTAAACTAGAAAAACCGCCGAAACGTGATGGAAAGCTAAACCCACACAATATGAAACAGTTGAGCAACGAAACCAAAGCGTGATGATCGGCAACACCAATCGAGCCATAATGCATCGAGCCATAATGGAAAGCGTGCAGTAAACCAGCCACTAAAGCAGCGCCACGACCCATGACCATCCATGCGGCTAAAGCAACCAAGATAGAAGTGAGCACCGAGAAGTACAGCGCTAACGACCCCATCTGCATTTCGATGTCGTCGTCGTTATCACCGACTAAAACATCTGCCACCATCGTGTAATAAGGTGGCCATGGAATAATCGCGCCATGAGGGTAGTTCAAAAAATCATCCCGCGCGGACGGCATGCCATCTGCTTTGCGATATTCACTTAACCGCCGCATGTGATAAAGACCGTCGCTATCTAAACTGTGCCACTGCGCGCTATTCGCCGAATCAGCATTGTAGGCTGGCATGCCAACTCGCATCGTATGCGAAACATAAGCCACCAAAAGTAAAGCGGCTATCATCAACCATGGCGCGAGTTTTTCTTTCATTCTAAAAACGCAGCGCGTAAACCACCTTTAGTGTGAAGTCGTGCTGCGTGGGTACAATCATACGGTTAGCCAATTCTTCCCAACCACTGTCAACGACAAAAAATAATTCGCGGCCGTCTTTAAGAATATACTTCAAGCGTGACTGAACACCCAATGTATCGCTTTGATTGTCGGCCTGCAATAAGGTGCCCCAGGACATTTGTGGTCCGAAAGAACAATCTACTGACAAGCTTTGAATCCGCGTAGTGAAATCGCCTACGGGCAAGTGACCGCGATTCTCACCGTACGATAGTTTCACTTTCGTTGAAGATGACGGTCGATAAGTCAAAGATGTGTTCAACTTAACAATGTTGCCATCATAATATTCGCCGCCCGACAGGTAGGTACCCGACGACCATGTTTCGCGCGACGATGTAGCGTACTTCAACATATGTTCCATCCAGGAATAGTCGCCGGCTAACATGGTGACGCCATTTGCTATCTCGTAATCAGTGGCTGGTCGGTCACGCATAACTTTAGTGTGAAACTTAACGCTAGAGCCGTCCTGAAATTCAGCACCGAACAATCCCAGGCGCAAAGTCGAACTAATCAAATCACCGCTAAGGTCGGTCCATAATTCTGGTGCAATCATGAAATCATATTGACGCACGGTTGAATTACTTGGCAGCGGCTTCCATTTCACAAGGGCTTTGGTCATCATTTCGCCGGGACGCCGAACATATCCCATCGCTGGCAAAAAGTCTGGCTGGGTTGCGATATTTGCGAGGGAGAACTCCCATTCGCTTTGAGTAAAAGCTGCTTGCAAGCCGAAACCTAGACCACGGAGACCGCTGTCTTCGTCGGAGCTTTGCACTACGAATGTGTTCAATGAAAAGTTAGCATCGAACACATCGGCAACGGAGAAATGGTAATCGATGCCGCCGACTGAGTTAGAACCCAAACTACTTGGATTTCCTGAAGTGAACAACGCCCCCAAACTAGATGACTTGGATAAATGATATGACGGTCGGAAAACGAACAAGTCTCCCCCCGGAACTCCTAGTGACAACGCATCGCTGGTGCGCACCGCTAAAGCTCCGATATCGAAAGGTCCGGTGCGCCCGGCCATGCGCACACCGTAATCAATGCCCACTGGTTGCCCACCAGACAGTCCGATGCTACGACTGAAAAAGGGCAACAGGTTTTTGCTGCCGCGGTCGCCCCAAGCCGATTGCTCGCCGAACTCAAACAAATTGCTGTCTTGCAAAAAGAAGTCGCGTTTTTCGGGATAGAATGTTGGGAAACGCGACAGATTAACTTTGCGATCATCAACTTCGGTTTCGGCGAAGTCAGTATTAAAAGTGAGCGAAGACTTTAATGCCGGAGTAATAGACCAATGGAACTCGCCACCAATATCGCCAAACACATCTTCGGTGCCCGCGTGCTGATCAACTCGCTTCACTTTAAAATAGGGACGAAATTCAATGCCGAGACCCTGGCTCAATCCAGAAAAACCGCTCAATTCTCCGGCAGTAGATACGTTGCCCAAGAACAATTCACGCCGTGGCGATGCCCAACGATACTGAGCACGGGTCGAACCACGATAGCGCTGGAAATTAACTCCCCAAGTACTGTTGTCTCCACTACTTAGCGTGGAAAACGGGATTGCCATTTCACACACCCATTTCTCGGCATGAACCTTCGACACTCCTTCCCAGAAACCGTTCCATGGCTTATTGAAGCGCCGCCCGTTTTCGCTAATTAAGGCATCGCCGCGTGATCCAGCCGCAGACATCTGAAAGAAATAGGCTGACTGCTTGTTATTAAAGGTATCAAGCACAAACTCGATGCGGTCGTCGTCGCTTAAAAACGCGTCGCGCGACACATTTTGCAACACCATCTCACCCACGTTATCTTCGAAGCACTCAAACGCAATATACAAAAATTCGTGGTCACGCGCCAAATAGCAGACTGTGCGTTGTGCAGCAGGACGCCCTTGCTTAGGTTTAACCTCGGTGAAGTCGTCAATCTTTGCTGCTTGTTGCCACACTTCATCATCAAGAAACCCGTCAAGCAATGGTGATTGCTGCACAACCGTAATTTGCAATTGCTTCACTGGCGCAACAGCAGAATCTTGAGCGGTGATTGGCCCTAATATCGCAAAAGAGCAAATGATGGCTGACGTTACATGAAACATTAGGCGGATAGAATAAACTATCCATACCAAGAATGCGTCACTTACATTCCTTTCTCTACTTCATCGGCGTTGGTGCCTTAATCGCCGGCGTCACCGATAGCATTGCCATCGCCCTCGGCGGCTCGGCGGGCAATCACCTTTTGGCCATCGGTTTTGTGCTGCTATCCATCGGCAACGGACTGCGCTTCAACGGCGCCGGACACACTCCACCACGAGCATCTTTTTTGCTTCTTGGGCTCGCTGGCGCCCTACCACTATTCGCAGGGATGGCGCCACTCAGTGCTGCTTTCGGCGCAATGTTTTTTCTACCGTTGCGCGCACTCGGCGCAAACCTTGGCGCCGCTGTGGCTAGCCACAAGTTCAACAAAGGTCTATTGTTGTTCGGCACGCTAATCGGCGCCAACGTTATTCCTGGCATCGCAGTCGGCATCCCTGGGTTTATTTGCGTTTGGGCTTTAACAGGAATCCTGCAACGCTACTACCTCATTAATTCCAAAGACGAAGTAAGCACTCAACCAATGAACATGAACGAGTCGCTAGTGCCATTCACCGGCGGAGTTGCCATCGCAATGTTGATTTTACTGTTCTTGCCCTACGCAACAGTTTTCGATTATGCAACAACTGCCGACAACACTATCCGCGGCAACACCATGTTGTTTCTGTTTGCGATTTCTTGGTTTACTTTAGCGGCTGGTTTAGCCGACACCATGGCTACATCTGCACTGCGCATTAGCTCGGCAATATTAGCCGTCACTGCTGTTTACTCTTTAGGTTTTATCGAAAAACTGAGTACGCCAGAAATATACGGTAGCTTTTTCCAAGACCCAAGGATTCTCAATCTGGCCAACGCCGACACCCTAATGCTCTCTGAAGAGAACCCTCTATATGTCCCATTAATCACATCCTTCTGTTTTGCAATTCCGCTGGCACTCGCTGCGGTGTTTTTACGCAGCATCATTCGTGACCGCAAACAACTGGCCGCGACCATCAGCGGCTTCGCTGCAGCATTCATTATTATTGCTATTGCACCCCGCGACATTGCCCTATCTAGCCGCTTGGCACTAACTGTCGCTGCATTTATCGCGACTCTATTGTTCAGTTTCAAGCTATTCAACAGCAACAAGTACGTTGTAATTTCTGTCGCTGCACTAACAACCATTACCTGCTTATTGTTACCCGTTACACAATGGCAACCGACCGTCCATTTAGCAGCGCGCGGCAATTTCACCTGGCAGGCAACCGAAGGTAGCACATCAGCAAAACTCACCCATGTCGATCGCAATCTAGTTACAACGCACCAAGATCAAAACCACAATGTTTATTTCGATGGGCGCTCCGCTATCACCCCATTGCCAAACAGTTTGAGTAGCTACAATCAGAGTGACGCTTTCATCAACTCTTTAAGCGCCGAAAACGACACGCCTATTTTAATTAGTAAGCCAGAACAATTAATCAATTCTGCGGGCAACCATTCACTCATTAAACTTTACGCTAGCGCCCAATACAATTCACGTCGTTCACTATTGCGCCACGAGTTGTTCCGCCAGGCATCCATGCGACTGAATGAAAATGGTTTGTGTGTATTAAGAATTGCTAGCGACGAGTTGGCGCCAAATGTCGCGCCGCAAATTGCACAATCATTCAACGACATCTTTACCGACAGCAAAGTTTTCATTTTCTCAGACACCTTAGAAATACCCTACTTAATATTTGTCGGTAGCAATCAACCCATTGCCATCAACGACAACGCGCGGTCCATAGAAATAACCTTGGCAGCTCATACCAACGTCGATACATGGTTACTGCAAGGTCCATGGCGTCCGGTTGATGTCTTGATGGCAAACAATCGCCCACTGCTAAATCCTAAAGTGAGCCTTTATCACCGCGCAGGCGCCGTGCTCTCAGAGTTAGCGAGTCACCAGGCTCAAGGCAGCCACTCCTTACTAGGCTTTTATGCGGCGCACCTGCAGGCTCAAGAGTATTCGGTCCACGACACCTATTTGCAAGACAATCCGCTTGCGACCGAAACCACCTCTGATGCACTCGAAGAACTACTCGCGGTCACAAAAAGCCATTCCAATTCGGATTATTTGCACCAATTATGGCGGAATGTAGGTTTAGTGTTAGTCGAGTCGCGTGAAATAACTTGGATTTCTACTTACTTCGGCTCATTGCGCAAGCTCGGTTGGGAAGACGATTTTGTACTGCTGTCACTCGCTCATGCAGCACTCGAATCGCTAAATTTCGAAACCGCAAGTACTTTATGCATAACTATCTTAGAGCGTTATCCGCAGCACATCGCTGCCAGCGCAGTGCTTGAATTGGCACGCAATGAGCAGCAAGTGCCCCGCGATGGCCACATGGGCCACGATCACTAGTTTCACGGCATCTCCGCTCAAATAGCATTGTTTTAGAGTATACTCTTAAGCAATCTAGAAGCGTAACTCGCGCTCCGAATCCTCTCTCTTAAAAAATGCGAACATCCCTAGCAATTCTTGCCTCTCTTTCTCTATGCAGCCTCGCAACGGCTCAAGCTCCCGACGAATACGCCATGTACCAAGGCGATACTCTCCTTAACGATTGGGGCATTTGGCGCACCGTCGACCTCGACAACAGTGGCGACTTTATCGGTAGCGGCGAGCTCGTCGGACTCGGTATTGACGGCAACATGATTAACTATGTACAAGACGTTAAATACCGCGAAGAAAATGGTCGTCATTTCCTTTATATCGTTTCTACTAACGATTTAATCCTACGTCTAGAAGACATGAACGGCGACGGTGACGTGGTCGATCCTGGAGAAATAGTCGAGTGGGCTGACACGCGCGCTAGCGCTGGCGTATCCAACACTTCTCCTGACGCTCTCGATCACGACTCGATTACTGGTGCGTTTTACGTTACTGACGATAACTGGTCAAACGGCACACAGCCGGGCGCAGGTATCCACCGTTACATTGACGCAAACGGCGATGGCATCGCAAGTGGTCCTGGCGAATTCTCGCAATTCGTAAATGGAATCGCTGGCCTATCTATCGCTGGTTTAACTGGCCAAGTAGCCATCGACCTTGGCGACTTCGAAGCAATCATGGTTGATAACACTAACGGTTTCGTTGTGGCGTTCGCTCAGCAAGACTGCATGCTTTACGCTTTCCAAGATCTCAATGCTGACGGCGATGCAATGGATGCCGGTGAGGCATGGAACTTCTGTAACCTTGTAGACGACGTTGCTGGCCTAGAGCTAAACGCTGACGTCGCTTCAGGCGCACTGCCGAACGCTGGCTGTCTTTCATCAAGCGGCATTGGCATGTACGCAACTCTAGAGGTTCTAGAATTTGCACCTGGCGCAGGTCCGCTAGGCGAAGACGTTTACTGGATTATGTCCACAGCTGCTTCTGCTACTTGTAGTGGTGCTGGTGGTCGATTGTACCGAGGCATCGACCTCAACGGCGACCTCGACCTCAACGATGCTGGCGAAGTTGTACTGTTCTTTGATGGCGCTAATTCAACTTCAGGCATGCCCTCAGCTTACGCTGGTGCTGCTCACGATGGTGGCTTCTCTATCCGTTCAGGCGGTGGCGAACTGTACTTCCTAAAGGACACTAACAATAACAACAACGCAATGGACCTAGGCGATGCTACTTACATGAGTGGCGACCCTCTCGGTCACTTCGTTGGCGAAATGGACAACATGCCTGCAGGCGCTTTTGCTCCTCCAGCTGTGATTAATCCTAACTGGACCATTTTTGGCACATCCGGAACATCATCAACTGGTTCCAATCCGGTAATCAGCAGTAACGGTCACCCTATCATCGGCCAGACATTAGAAGTCTACCTTGATGGCGGATTGGCTAACAGCAACAACATCTTGTTCATGGGCTTCTCCGACACAGTCTGGAATCGTCCTCCAACATTTAATCTACCGTACGACATGACTGGTGTTGGAGCACCTGGCAACACTTTGTTTGTTGCTGCCAACTACCAATTCCCATCAGGGTCTAATGGTTTAGGTCAGGCGATACTGCCACTAAACATTCCTAACAATCCAAACTTCATCGGATGGGATTTGTACTTCCAGTGGTACTGTGTAGATCCAACTGTAAACGCACGTGGCGCGACCATGTCAAATGCAGCACACGCCATCATTAACTAAGTTAATTTAAAACATAATTAACTCTGCAATGATAACCTTAGAGGGAGCCATTAGGGCTCCCTCTTTTTTCACATGTTAGCCACCATTCTACTTGTTGCATGCGCTCAATCACTCGACGAAATTGAGTCTACGCTCAAAGCGGCCACGGATAAAACGTCTTTCGAAAACGGCGCTTACAGTGCTGCACGTGCGCTTGCCGACCTGCGCAACGACGATGCTGCCAAGTTGCGCATCGAGCTGTTCGACACTAAATACGACACCTACCGCGGAGTCTACCTTCGTGATTGGTTTTACAGTGGCTACCTTAAATCGACTTCACGCAGCGAAGGTGATTTAATGTTGGCTGCAGCCGCCAACAAAAAAACTAGTAGCTGGCATCGGATCATCTTGCTACGCGGCATCGAGCGCAGCACGGCAAGGGTGTCTGGCAAACTTCTGCTCAACAAAAATTTTCTCAAAGACGACGAGGTCTGCCGTGCTTGGCAGCGATGCGCCGGTGTTCTACTGAAAGAGTCAAGAGTTGACTTTAGTGATGTGACTGCGCCTCGAAACGGCAACGCTAGCGACAAACTCATCGCGTTATTTGATAAAGCTGGTGCACCCTACTATGGTTATTCATACTTAGACTCTTTAACAGAAAGGCAGCAATCGAATCTTGTTGGCGCAGCCTTAAAGGCGACAGATGCAGGAGATCGCGCGATCGCAATTCGTGTTTTGGCGCAACAGGCGCCGTCCAATTTTAATTTGATAGCAATCGCGCAAAAGGCATTCGACGACAACGCTGCCGGACCGCGAACCGCTGTTTTAGAAGCAGTAGTCGATAACGAAATATTCACTGCGGTGCCACTATTGATCAAGTTCTTAAAAGACGAGGTCGCGGCGTTTCCTGATTTGCCAAACCGTTTTGTCTCAGACATTGGCAGCAGCTTACGCGCCCTCACAGGAATCTCTTTTGGCAACGCACCTGCAATGTGGGAAAAATGGTGGAACGAATCCGGTCCATCATGGATTGCCGAAGCCAAAAAAGGCAGCGTGAAAGACAAGGCGAAAGAGCCCCAACAGGATGACACGGTTGCCCAGTTTTTCGGCATCCCCGTCGATAGCAGTAATGTAGCGATTTTGGTCGACGGCTCAGGCTCAATGTCTGCCAACCAACTGAATGGCGAAAATTGTGCGGCGGCTGCGGCAACAGAAGTCGATAAGTTTCTAGCGCAGTTGCCTAAAAAAGCGTTGTTTACGGTAGCAACTATCGAGCAAAAGCCCGAGTTCGGCTTCAAAAAAATGTTGCCCAACTCAATGAAGAATCGTAAAAAGGCCTTAGACTTCTTGGCCAAACGACCTTATCGCTCGACTTCGGCCTTGTATGACGCTCTCGAGCAAGTAGTGCTCGACACGAGCGTCGATACTGTATTGATTGTTTCTGACGGGGGTTCATCGGCAGGCAAGCATCAATACCCTGGGCATATTCTCGACAGCTTCGAACGCCTGTATTTACGTACAGGCTTGCGAGTGCACTGTGTGTTGGTCACCGACAGCAATAAACATGAAGGATTTTTACGCGACCTTGCCACCGTTACCGGTGGTAGAATGGTCAGACCCTGATTCACTTTAAACTATTCCCCTCTACATGCGATTAATTCTCTGCCTTGCTCTTATTGCCGGATGGTTTTCAATGCCAACTGCTTCTACACTCGAAGTATATTTTATTGATACCGGCCAATCAGATGCCACGCTATTAATCTCGCCTACCGGACAAACCTTTCTGTTCGATGGCGGCGACAACGGTGATGGTAATGGTGCTGTGGTTCCGCTATTAAATTCACTAAACATCTCTACTCTCGATTACGTCGGTGCTAGCCACTACCATGCTGATCATGTCGGAGGTCTCGACGAAGTCTGGAACAGCGGAATTCACGCGACTATTTGCTTTGACCGCGGCAACAACAATCAGCCTAGCACCCAATCCTACAACGATTACAAAAACCGATACAGCTCGGTGCGGCAAACAATTTCTCCAGGCCAAGTCATTAACCTAGGCGGCGGAGTAACACTTACCTGCATAGTTGTAGACGGCAAATTGAGTAACGGCAACACCGTCAACCTCTCCGGTTCTTCACAACTCGAAAACTCATCAAGCATTGGCTATCGCGTCGACTACGGCGACTTCCAAATGTGGATGGGCGGCGACCTGACTGGTGGTGGTAACGGTACCACTAATGTTGAATCTAGCGCTGCACCATTGGTTGGCGACGTCGATGTTTACCAGGCTAACCACCATGGCTCACGGACTTCGTCCAACTCTACCTGGATATCATACTTAAAGCCTGAGTTCACCGTGATCCCTTGTGGGTCATCTAACCCTTACGGCTACCCCAAACAAGAGGTCATTGATCGCATCAATACCACAACTAGCATGACTCCGGTGTGGTGCCCTACCGATGGCACTGGCGCTGATGGTTTTGTTGACGCCGAAGGCACCATTCATTTATCGACCGACGGCAACACCTACTCGGTAAGCACCAACGACGGCACTAGCTTTACTGCATACGTCGACGAATACACATCTGCTGCGCCACTGCCCGGCGACGTTGTGGTCGCTGAATTTTTAAGCAACCCACAGCAGGTGTCTGATGCACTTGGCGAGTGGGTAGAAATCGTTGGTATTGTTAGCGACGTAAATATTGACAACCTCGAAATGCGTGACGTGTCAGCCGACAATGTTAGGTTCGGCATTCCGGTGCAGCTACAGCCAGGCACTGAATTAGTTATTGCTGCTGATGGCTTGCCATCTCGCAACGGCGGATTTCGTCCGCATTTAGTATGGCCACTTGGCGATTTCAGTCTTGCAGCTTCCGACACCGTTTGGCTCGAATATGGCACCACTGAGATTGATCGAGTTGATTACGCGAGTTCGTGGGGCGGCAGCGGTATTTCTAGCGAGCGCATAGATTGCAAGAGTCCTGGCACCTTGGCGAATTTTACCGATGCTACAACTACCTTCGGTAACGGCGACATGGGTACTCCTGGTGCTGACAATGCCTCTGACACTACTAACTGGGGAAGCGGCGGTGGCAACGGACCACTCTCAGTACAATTGCTAAGTCCACCCACACGCAATGCTGTGTTCGACATGAATTGGCTGATGCCTGGTGAATCAGGCGCGCGATACCAAGGGTTTATTACTTTGGGTATTACTCCTGGTCACACCATTAATGGCACACACATTCCGGCCAACCAAGACATCGCTTATAACACCACGTTTTTGAGGCCTGGTTTCTTCGGTTCTGTTCCTGCCGCTGAAGTAATGCCGGTTAGTATTTTTGTGCCTAATAAAAACGCGCTGCGTAACCGACTTATCTATGTAACTTTTTACACTTTTGATGTTGTTGGTTCAGTGCAAGTACGCAAAGTTAGCGTGCCGCTACCGATGATCATCAGTTAGTGTTTGCTGCAGGTGATTAACCACAGAGTTTTTCACCTTCACCATGTCAACCGTGCTTGCTAGCTGTTGTTGCATGCTAGTCATCACGTCGGGCTCAAGCCCACACGGGTCAAAACGCTTAAACCAATCAAGGTCGGTGTTTACGTTTAATGCCACCCCGTGGTAAGTCACCCACTTGCGTACCGCCACGCCAATGCTCGCAACCTTGTGGTTATTGACCCAACAGCCGGTGTTGCGCTCATCGCGCACACCGGCCAAGTCAAAATCGCCAACGACATTTATCATCGCTGCTTCGAGGGCGTGTAAGTAAGCGTGCAAATCACGAGCCTTATCATGCAGTGCAATTATTGGATAAATAACAAGCTGCCCAGGGCCATGGTAAGTGACTTTTCCGCCGCGCGAGATATCGTGTACCGGAACTCCGAGTTGTTCATAGGCTGAGCTCTTGGCGCCACGGCCAACGGTTAGCACCGAATCGAATTCGGCCAGCAATAGGTGATCACCTTTTTCGCCGGCGACAATCTCGTCAACTAACTCAAGCATCAGTTGTGTAGTTTCGGCATAGTCAGCACGCCCCAAGTCAATGACTTCGAGGCGCTTGCTATGACTAAACTTCATGTGCCTGATTTATTTATTTTTTCGCCATCACGTGCGGCGACATGCTGTGAACATCTTCACAAGCTTCCATGAACACTTCCGACAAAGTTGGGTGCGGGTGAATGGTCAGCGTAATGTCTTCGGCAGTCAAGCCGGTCTCGATTGCCAGCGAACCTTCAGAAATCAGGTCGGTTACATTTGGCCCAACCATGTGCACACCAAGGATAGTGTCCTCTTTAGCGTCGGTGATTACCTTCACTAAACCGTCAGTGGCGTGAATCGACATTGCGCGGCCATTGGCAGCAAAATTAAAGCGCCCGACTTTGTAATCAAGACCTTGCTCTTTACACTCAGCCTCGGTCAAGCCCGTCCAGGCTATCTCTGGATCGGTAAAAATCACGGAAGGCACAACCTTGCAGTCGTACGCGATACCTGGCTGTCGACAAATCGCCCCCGCGGCGACTACGCCTTGCGCCGAACCTTTATGCGCCAACATGGGGCCCGTTGTGATATCACCCACTGCATAAACATGCGGAGTTTTAGTTTGGCATTGCGCATCGACACTAATGAAGCCGCGCTTGTCCGTTTTTACCCCAACGTTTTCAAGGCCGATATTATCAGTAACAGGACGGCGCCCGACTGTGAGCAAAATCACATCGGCATCAAACGTCTGCTCTTTACCGTTAACGTCAACAAGGACCTCAACGCCATCACCCTTTATGGTGTACGACTTTGCCGCTGACTTTAGGTGTATTTTGATGCCCGCCTTTTTAGCTTTGCGCTGTACAACCTTCACCAATTCTGGATCGGTGCCCGGAAGAAGTTGGTCCATGAATTCAACAACCGTAACTTCGGTTCCGACTTGTGCATAAAACATTCCGAGTTCCATGCCAATGACGCCTCCGCCAATAACCAAAATCTTTTTCGGCAATGTCTTCGGCGCTAGACCTTCGGTGCTTGACCAAACTTTATCTGAGAAGTCAAAGCCCGGGATTGGCGCTGGCTCGGAACCACTTGCAACAATAATGTCGGTGCAAGAAATTTCGACAGTGCCCTCTGCTGTTTCAACAGTAACTTTATTAGCTGAAGAAATCACGCCCTTGCCCTTAACCCATTCGATATTACGGTTTTTAAACAACCCGCCTATGCCGCCAGTAAGGCGCGTGACGATGGTGTCTTTCCAGGCGATCAATTTAGTGATGTCGAGCTTTGGTGTCTCGACACTGAAGCCCATCTCTGCTGCGTGCTTGGTCGACTCCATAAAGTGCCCCGCCGAGATCAAGGCCTTGGACGGAATACAGCCAACGTTAAGGCAAGTTCCACCAAGGTTGTCTTGCTCGATGCAAACTACTTTCTTACCAAGGTCGGCCGAGCGGATGGCGGCAACATAGCCTGCGGGGCCTGCACCTATAACTACTACATCTGTTTTGATTTGTGACATGTCTATTCGTGGTTGAATGGTCGCAAATTATAACGTATCGATTGAGTTTGAAGTCGTCTACCTAGTGTATGAAAAAAACCACACACCTAATCCCCTTACTAGTGGTTGCCTTATGCGCCCCATTAGCGGCTACTACTCTCCTTCAATCTCAAGGGTCTACTCCTTCAGCCAGTACATGCCCCGATATGGGTGTTGAACTGATTAGCGCTACCTTTACACCAACGCAAATGGCCGCGTGCGAATTTGGTTTTCTGAAATACGAGGGCTTCGGCCTAGATTTGAGCTGGGAAGACCCTGTCTGCCCACTAACTGTTATCTGGGAGCCGCCCTACTCAGCCACTGTCCCAAAGCCAAATATGACATTTCAGTATGTCGACAATTCGCATGCACAACTTTTTGAATTTGTATGTGACGAAAAGCAAGAAGTTTGTCGTCACTCAAACATCCACGAATTGCCTGGCTTTTATCCATTTTACATCGAGTTGCCATGCGCTCTCTAGTAATGGTTTTTGCGCTTAGTTGTGCCTTAACAATGTGGCTATTGCATGGGCCACATGACTCCAAAGTCGTTGTAAGCGCCAACACTCCTACCGCACATAAAATTAGCGCGCAGCTGATTAAATCAATGAAAGTTCCGATAACTAGAGAAGTCGTTGTGCAATCGCTTGAAAATGATGCGCTAATGCGGTTTTTAGAACAATTGCAAAATCCAAACAGCACTGCCAACAAAAAAAATCTTAAGGCTCAGTGCCGCATTTATCTTGTCGGATTCAACCAGCTCCCACACCCGCAACACGATTGGCCGACGTTTTTACACGATCTATTTGCAGCGTGCTACAACAACGAATTTGCCTCAGAAATTGTAGCGCGCGCATTGATGGGCCAAAACGTATTAGACGAACAAGAGTTACCCTTGGTTATCGACATCCGCCCACCGCTTGTTGACAATGCAGAAGGAAATCACTGCCAGTGGCAGGCACTGCTTTTCCTCAATGCACTCGACATCGTGTTTCCCGCTGCAGTAAAGAATGGTCAAAGCGACTTAGTGCTACCGTTTCTCAAAGACCAATCATCTCAAGTTCGATTTACTGCCTTTAAAGCGCTGTATCCAAAGCTATCCGCGAAAGACTTCGCGCAATGGGGTGATTTTTTCGGCCAGCTCGCTTACACCGAGCAAAAGTTGCTCGCCGAGAAAATAGCCGACGACTGCCTTCCAAACGAAGCGGCAACCATTTTAAAATCCCTGGTAAACCGGTATAAAATCTCGCTTTTAGGCGCTTTTTGCAAAGTGGCGCAGCGAGACTCTAGAGCAATTGAATTGTTGCTGCACGAAGAATTTGACTCATATACAAGCACTCAATATGGTATTATCAAGTCGGCGCTCGAGCAAAACTCACGCTCAATGACGATGCTCAAGCTCAATAACGAGGCAATATTACGTAAGCAGCTACTCAATGCATACTTCGCCGCTGGCGTAGGTAAAAATGCGCAAGCTATTGATTTATCGGTAGTTGAGTGGATTGCGCGCCTCGACAACAACCCCTTAATCCAGCAACAAGCAATAGATTTCCTACTTACTGTTAACCAAGGAAACAGCAACGAAATAGCCAACAAACTTGTCCAAGAGCCCAGTCTAATAATTAACAAATTTTAATATTATTTTTACAATAAAGTCCCCCATTATTTCAGTTTGATGGTATTATTTGCGTATCGAGAAAAGTTAAAGATTCCCTTAATGTCTAGTTTTAACAGACATTCTCCAATGACTCACTCAACAACATCCCCGAAATTTGTGATCGCCGCTGTGGTTTTTTGCCTTGGCGCCACCGTAACAACAGCTCAGCAGGTCGCTGATGCTGGTGGTTGGTACGGTAAAATCCAGCAAGATAGCAGCCACCGCATCGAGATGCCTAGTGCGACTCTGTCTGGGGGCAACGATGTGTTTATTTCGAGTGACATCGATAATGACGGCTCTGCCGATTACATAGCGGCAGGTATTTACGTCAACCCGATCTCAGGTATGTCATGGGCACGTGTTTACGTGTATTCTGGCTACACCGGCAGAAGATTATTCACTTGGGAGAACAAATATGTCGACTTCGGAGATCGTCTAGAAGTAACGATTGCCGGCGACATCAACTCCGATGGTTTCCCCGACATCTTGCTCGGTGCACCTAAAGCTACCACTATGGGTAAGCAGCATTGTGGTGTCGCCCTCCTTATCTCTGGCGCTACCGGAAAAACAATCAAACTATGGCATGGCAATAGCCCTGGCGCATACTTTGGCGCCTCAGTCGCTGGTGTAGACGATGTCGATCGTAACGGCTTTCGCGATGTGCTTATTGGCGCCCCTGGCACATGGCTAGGTCAGCCAAACGTGGGTACAGCTCACGTGTTCTCTGGTTCATGGAATGGCGACCCTAACTTTGGTCAGCACTTATATACCTTTACTGGCAGTCACGCCGATGCTGGCTTTGGCACTCAAGTAGGCGCTGCCGACGACATAAATCGCGATGGCTACCCCGACATTATTGTCAGCGCTCCAGGCTTTGATTCTACTCGTGGCCACGACTACCCTGGTACGGTCGACGTCTACTCTGGCCTAGACGGCTCATCATTAGCACATTGGCAAGGACGCCACCGTGGTCACCACTTCGGTTATAGCATTGCTGGCGTAGGTGATATTGACCGCGACGGCTACCCTGACATCGCAGTCGGGCTACCTGCCTTCTTAACCGATCCAGGTATCGCTCAAGGTGGCGTTTTAGTCTTTTCTGGCCTAACGCACAGCGTTATTCGTCGCTACGAGAGCCACGAACTAGCTGATGGCTTTGGCGCTTGCATTGCAGCAGTAGGTGACACAAACGGCGATTTTTGGCCTGATGTGTTTATTGGTGCACCATTAGCCGAAAATGGTAGCGGCTCTGCAACTCTGTTTTCTGGCGAAAATGGCGCGATTCTGTTCCGCGCAGTAGGCGACGACAATACCTCTCGCCTAGGCACCTCGCTCAGTTCTTCGGGTAGCCTCAACCGCTATGGTTTCGTTGATCTATTAGCCCTGTCATCATCAGCCACCTTAGGTTCGATGATTTCGCGCTACAGCTTCATGGAGGGTATCGATTTACCAAAGGGCAACAGCATCTCGGCGAGCAACCCTACGCGGATTCAAATCAATGTCGATATGCCACGCGAAATGAGTGGCCAGGTTTACCGAATCCTAGCTACCAATACTGGTACAACGATCTGGCTTACCCCCCAAGGCATCCAGATTCCTCTAGCTGATAGCAGCATTTTGCGCCGTTCAATCACCAATAGCCTGCCGCCCTTCTTCAGGAGAGATCTTGGGTATCTAGACTTTGTTGGCAACGCAATAGCCACAATCGATTTCCCTTCGGGGCATCTGTCAAATCTTGTTGGCACTAGCCTTCATTTCTGCGCGATTGTTTACGACGCTAACGGCTATATAGAAGCCTCTACGGTCGCCAAAGAGCTACAGGTAGTTTTCTAGGCAACTAACTACTTCCATAAGCAGCCTTTTTCTGTGATTTTTATACAGAAAAAGGCTGTTCTGTTAGGTATCCTCGTTATGTAATGCATAGATACCTACCCTTAGCTTTACTTGCCCTCCCAATGGTTGCTTTCAGTAGTACTGGGTATGCGCAAGAAGAACAAGTTGTGAATTCCGAAGAAGTGCTGCTACGAAGTGCGCGCAACGCGGTTGCCTTGGGCAACTTAGAAGACGCCGCGACTCGCTACGAAGACTTGCTTCGACAATACCCACGTTCTACCGAAGGGTTAAATGAATACGCGGGTATCTTAGTGCAGGAGCGGCGATTACTCGAAGCTGTTACGCAATACGAAGCGCTTATCCGCGTCGATGCGAATAGCACTCAAGCGCGTATTTCTTTAGCAAACATTTACATGGAGATGAAAGAGCTAGGGTACGCAGCCGAACAACTCGAAAAAGCCTTAGCTATCGACCCTGAATTAATTGAGGCCGGCATCATGCTAGCCCGTATTCATTCATGGAACGACGACTTCGAAAAGGCCACCGAGGTTTACCAAACATACCTTCAGGGTTTAGACACTAGCGATCCAGCGACTCGCCAGCTTATGGTGGCGTTATTGCTCGACACGCGGCGCCCGGGTGAAGCGCTACCGGTATTAAAAGAATTGCTCGAAGAAAGCCCTACAGATTCAATGGTGTTGGCCGACATGGCGCGAGCATACACCATGCTAGGCAATCACGTCGAAGCCATCGGCATTGTCAGAGAACTGTCTGGCCTCGATACGGTTGATAGCTCAACCCTACTCGAGCTTTCTTACTTCATGCGCGACTCGGGCAACTTCCGCGCTGCCATCGAACTTAACGAGCGTGTGTTGGGCGACAACGCCAATGATGCCGACGCGCTCATTGCGAATGCCAACTTGCATCTCGCGGCGCATTTACCAAACAAGGCATTGCAAATTTTGCTTAGCTCAGACCTCGATCGTGAGTCACGCGGTTACATGCAAAGCAAAGGCTTGTATCACTCCATGACTGGCGAGTACGCTCACGCTCTAGAAATCTACCATAGTTTGTTAACGGATAATGCTACCGATTACGAAACACGCTTAGCTCTTGGAAAATTGTATTGTCAAAGCGGTGAATACCAAAAAGCCAAAGCCGAATTAAAGAAAATACCTGGCTCGTCGTCGTTTAGTCAAAAAAGCGAGCTCGAACTTGCGCGTTGTTTATTCGTTGAGCGCCGCTACCAAGAAGCGGCCGCGCATTGCCGCAGTTTAATGAACCGCAACCCTCGTGATTTCGAGGCTGTTGTGTTGCTTTCGCGCTCATACATAAAACGCAATATGGCGACCGAAGCGCGTCATATGTGCCTGCAGTTTATTAACAGCAACCCGACCGTTTCTTACGGAACCCTAGCTGTTAAAACTGCTCTTGCTGAAGCGTATCTAGCCGAAGGCCAAGGCTTACGCGCCAAGACTATGTTCCAAGAGGTTTTACGCGACCCTTATGGGGGTCTAATCCCAGAAGCACGCTACGGCTTGGCGAAGGCCGACTCGCGCTTGACTGGCGCCGACAGTGCAAACGCTCAATTACTCGAACAGGGTATGGCTGGCATGGGAGCCGACTTTAGATTGTTAATGAACCTTGGTCAGTTAGCTTCTGCCGATGGCGATTACAAACTGTCCATTCAGTTGTTTAACCAAATTCTTAGCTGGGACCCAGGTAACCAGGCTGCTCTTGTCAGCCGGGGCGAAGCCAAAGCATCATTACGCGACGAAGGTATGACCCAATCAGCGCTAACGGACTTCGATCGTTTATTACGCCAAGCACCATCGAACATCCGTGCAAGACTTGGTGTCGCGCGTATTAATGCCGCAATGAAAGACTACAAAAAAGCCGTCATTAACTACGACTTGATTCTGCAACACGACCCCAGTTACTCTGTGGCTATTCGCGAGAAAGCACGCTCACAAACTTGGTCGCAAAACCCTGATGCTGCCGCATCGACTTACGCGCAACTTGCCAAGACCGAGTCATTCAATATCAGTGGCACCGGTATGCCTAGCGCCCTCGATGTCGAGGGCATGCACCTGTCTGGTTCAGCTCAGGCTGAAATCGAGGCAATCACTAGCCTCGAGCAACGTTCAAAAGACATGTTGTTAAATCGCTTCTACTACAAGTCGATACCTTTGCTGCGTAGCTTAATTGAAACTGAGCCATCCAACCAAGAGGCCCGTTTCGACTTGGCTCAAGCGTTAAGCAATACTGGTCAAACGACTTCGGCTATTAATGAATACGAAAAACTGTTGCGGATTAACCCCAATCACCGCGAAGCAGGCATGGCTTTGTCACGCAATCAACATGATTTGTTACCGAGATTTCACTCCTCGCTTGAGTCCATCAACCAAGACTCTACAGGATACGATCAAGATCCATCGAACCCGAATGGTGGCTCCAGCTTGAGCACCACTAGACTGTCACTCGGTACATCACTGCCACTTGGCGACGTAGACGAGCGACTACACTTAACGTATAGCAAACTCGACCTCAGCCCAGGATTCGGAGAGATACCCGAAGTCAATCAAGAGGGGTATTCCGGAAACATCTTTACTATCGGTTACAAAAATACCCCTGAGCGCAATGAGCAAGGTGCGAACCGCTTCTTGTTGCATTCCAACTTAAACCTAGAGGGCTACGTTCACGATCTTGATAAGTCAATCACTTACGACATCGGTGTCGACGTCACTCTCGATGACCAGCTCACTTTGTTCGCCAACGCATTTAGCGAAAACGTGATTGAAAACCAAAACAGTTTGGTGACCCAGCGTGAGCATCAAATCTTACTTGGCCACACCGATGCCGGCTTTGATCCCCTTACCGATAGCGACCTGACTGGTCCTGGTGGCTTAGATCAAGGTTACTTTGATTCTTTCCGTGGTTTCGCTACGAGCCCAGTATCTAGAACGGGCGCCAATGTCGGTTTGCGTTACACAGCTAGCCGCTTCTGGGAGTCAAATATGGAGCTGACTAATGCGAGTTACTCCGACAAGAACTCGTTGCTACGCTTCCATTTCGCCAACATGCTGAACATCACGCTACCACCGAAAGAGCTTAAGGTGTCTTTGGTTTACGATTATCAAGATTTCGGTGACGAGACTAGCGGCGACTATCACCGAAATGTAGGTGCGGCACGCTATTTCGCGCCAAACAACTACGCCTCATACTCAGCTGCTATCGAGTGGCGCCAATGGATAGGCAAAGATTTCTTTAAGGGAGCCAATCAAACCTGGTACAACCTCGCCTATGCAAGCATCTGGGACTCAAATGGTGGTAATTACGACAACATCAGTGCCAAATTTAATTACGATTTTGACGATCACATGTCTTTAATAATAAGCACAAGTATGTTGAATTCGGCCTACTACAACTCAAACACAGCCTTTTTCGGCTTCGATTACCGTTTTTAGCCCCCTTTTGCAACACCCACAAGCTGCAACCCCTATTTTCACACCAAAAATGGGGGTTTTCTTATCTTTATCAACATAAAGCGTATTATTGAGATATCCTTTAATAAGACGTTAGGACACTTCCCCTCTCTTCGTCTACACCCCTAACAACATTCGAGATTTGAAGCCCTCAATCGACTACACCATTGGCTCCTATGCGCACGCCGAGACCCAGCAAATGGGTCCTCCGCCGTTTTTGCGTAAGCTGTTAATGCTCTTTGCTGTACTAACAACGGTTGCATACCTCATCTTCCGTGTTATGTTCACATTGAACCTGAACGGTGGTTATGCGACTTTTGCGTCCATGCTTTTGCTTTTCGCAGAATTTTCTGGTGGCATCAGCCTTATGCTGTATTTTTTCCAGATCTGGGAGATTGAAGATGTGCCGCAACTCGAGCCACTCGAAGACGTAACGATAGACGTTTACATCCCGACATACAATGAAGATGCTTCATTGCTGCGTGCGACAGTTAACGCATCAAAAGCGATGGAGTACAAGCATCGCACCTTCCTCCTAGACGACGGCAACCGCCAAGAGATTCGTGAGCTTGCCGAAGAGTTAGGCATCGACTACATTGCACGTGAAGAAAACCGTCACGCCAAGGCCGGCAACCTCAACCACGCACTTGAAATAACTGATGGCGAATTTGTGGTGGTGCTTGACGCCGACCACATTCCGTCGCGTAACTTTATTACGCGCATGCTTGGTTTGTTCCGCGACCCAAAGCTAGGCTTCGTGCAATCGCCCCACGCCTTCTACAACTTCGAAAACTTCCAATCCTCCGTCGATTACTCAAAGGGCAAATACTGGGAAGAAGGCCTATTGTTCTACCAGCAAATCCAACCTGGGCGTAACCACTGGGACTCGGTGATTTTCGCCGGCTCTGCTGCAATGTTCCGCCGCACCGCTCTAGAAGACGTTGGCTTGGTGGCTGTAGAAACCATTACCGAAGACATGCACACGGGTATCCGCATGTCTGCAAACGGCTGGCGATCGCTATTCGTTTCTGAATCACTAATCGCCGGAATGGCGGCTCCTGACGTTACCACATTCCACTCGCAGCGTTTGCGATGGGCCGAAGGTAACGTTTCAATTTTGTGGCATGACAATCCGCTGTTCATGCGCGGTCTATCACTTTCTCAGCGACTCTCCTTTTGGGCTTCAATTGTTCACTGGTTTAGTGGTTTTACGCGCATGGCAGTTTACCTAACGCCAATTTTATTGTTGTTCACTGGCGTGGCGCCTTTTACCAAGTTCACGCCACCTATCGTGGCCATGCTAGTTTTCTACATTGTCGTAACACATGCAGTGCTGCGCACCATTTCTGGGAAACACGCAAGTTTGTTAAACATCGAATTATTTGCGATGATGACATTCTGGACAAACTGTCGTGGTTGTTGGAAGGCGATTTTCAATCGCAAGAAATCTAAATTTGTTGTAACAGCTAAACGTGGACGTCAAGACAACGCGTCAATGGCACCATTGTTAGTACCACAAGCGCTAATATTTGGCGTGGGTGGATTGGCAATCATTTGGGGTACTTTCCGGGTCATGTTTGATCCTAACCCCGACTTCCTTGGCCTAGCAATTGCCGGCCCGCTCACCCTTTATCAAATGTGGTTGGCTTGGGCTGTAATTCGAAGGTCACTGGCAGCCGAGAACAAACGCTTCTCCTACCGCCATCGTGCTGGATTACCTGTTAGCTTCCGCTTAACCGGTCCAAACGGCGAAGAGTTCCATGGTGCAGGTATCACCAACGACATCAACGAAAAGGGTGTCGGATTCGTTGCCTTTGCTAATTATCCCGACGGTTCTGAGGGCGAATTTGATATCTCTATTGGTGGTAAAGTCGTCACCATGCCTGGCCGAATTCAGCATTCTGATGCTGATTTAATCGACCCATTGCTCGAGCGACCAAAAGATGTGATTACTATGACTCGCTACGGTGCGATGTTTATTAATCCGCCTGTTCTCGCTGTCGATGCGCTGATGGACGCATTAATGAATTACGTGGTGCCGATGCAATATGATCAATTTGCTAAATCCGGAAGCAAGCCCAATCGCCTCCTAGGATGGCTTGCGGATCCTGGTAGCTGGCGCAAGCGCAAAGAACCGCGCTTGTCATATCGCCTACCCCTCGGAATTTCCAAGGGCAATCCTGACGGCACTGGCGAAAGCCATATTATCGAAGCAGCTACCGACGATGTGAGCCGTTCAGGTTTACGCACGCTTTTACCGGAAGAACTTGAAGTGGGCTCGACGCATGAATTCCGTCTGCAAACCCCTTTCGGCAAAGTCAGTGGGGTGTTCGTAGTTCAGCGCATCATCGATAGAATCGTAGGCCCAGAGATCAAAAAAGAACACGTGTTCCGCTTTGTTTCTTTCGACGGCCAATCACGCTCGTTAATTCATGACTTGCTGAAGGCATCTAGCGAAAAGCCAATGCAGTCCGTACTGCGATCCCACGGGCGCAACCGCAATGCTCCCATCTATCAACCCATTGCCGTCACATTATTATGTGCAGCATTCTTGATTCCAGGAAGCCTATCGCTGTTTCAATTCATTAATCGCGACGATATTTTCTTACGCGACATGGTTGAGGCCGGTTTACACACACGCCCCGATCGTGAGCGTTTCGAAGATCTGCTACATCTAACCATTAAAGAAGAGAAAAACTTCGCACACATGAACATGTTGATGGACGTACTTTTAGCCGAAGGACGTCGTGGTGAAGCTGATAGTTTGACGCGCTTGATGCTGCGTATTGAGCCAAACAACCTTGGCTTACGTTTTGCATTAGGTAACCTGTTAGTTGATGTCGACCGCGTTGAAGACGCAGCTGAGATTTTCCAGAGTGTTCTTGATGGTATGGAGCGCCGCCCCGAACAAGCGCGCAATCTAGACCGTGCTGAAATTCTGCTTGCGGCCGCTCGAAATGCGACGCGCTTGCTCGACGGCGCCGCCCAGGCTATTGCATATTTCGAAGAGCTAGAGTTAACCGCTGATGTGTCAACCGACATTCTCGGCGAACACGCTGCGGTATTGTTCGCGCTTGGCGACCTCGAAGCAGCAGCTAAACTTTATGAAACATCTGGCACTGACATTACCGCGCACATTCGCGTGGCACAAATTCATGCAGCGCAACGCAATTTCAAAGCGGCCGAACAAGAGTGCTTGTTAGCTCTCGAGATCGACCCTAATAGTCGTGATGCGGGCGTGCTTTATGGTCAGGTGATGGCCTCGCAACAAATGCCAAAAGTGGCGTCACGAATTTTCAGCAAGTTGCGCGACCTCTACCCTAACGATGTCGAGATTCTGACTAGTTACTCAGAAGCTCTGCTCTGGGCTGGGCGCCACCAAGAAGCTGCAGAGCAATTCTTAGTCTTGCTCGAAGATCAGCCAGTAAACCGTCGTGTTTGGCTAGGTTACTTAGATTCAGTTTCTGGTTTAGACGCAATCTCTGCCGAACAACTCGAGCCTTGTTTTAGCATCAAGCGCAATTTGGTTGATGC
>JAPYTC010000002.1:36054-53704 GCA_029941685.1 Planctomycetota bacterium
GATGCCGACTATGAAAATCCAAAACTCATGGCACAGCTTGGCAACGTTTTGGCCAAGGCTGGTGAAGTCGAAAGTGGTATCGAGTTTATGGAGCACGCCCTAAGTGTAGACGAAGACAACCGCCAGCTCCGTCTACAAGTTGCTGACACCCTAGCATTTTTAGGCGAATATCAACGCGCTGACAAACACTATCAACGCTTGATGGGTGTTATTCGTGGCGGCACGCTGAACCCTGCTGCCAAAAACGATGACAAGTAAAGCTTAGTTCGCCGTTAAGCTTCTAAACAAATCGCTGCCTAGTGAACTTTTGCTAGGTGGCTGAATCGACATCGGATAGTCGCCCCACCATTCGCCTGCTGCCCAATAAATCATTTCGACGTCGTGCTGTTGCAATAACAGCATTGCCTTGCGCACCACGCGCTCCCACGGTTTAATGGAATTGGGCACACCGATTTCGCCGATGATACCACGCGCATTATTCTTTTTCAGCCACTCTAAAAAAGGTTGCAAGCGCTGCCGAGGGCGCTCATACATATTTGGATCACGACGTAATTCTTCACCAAAACTTAGTCCGTATTTCCCAGCGCCGTCGTGATCGAAATAAACATGCGCTTCGTAAAGAACATTATCGAGAGGATCGTCGATCCATGTTTTGGCACCATGCTGCTTCCTCCAATTCTCCGCCGATGACCAGCCGTCACCACTAACCAATAAGGTGTGCTTGCTGCCCATCTCGCGGATACCCAATACTAGTCGTCGGGATATTTTCCTCCACTTGCCTAAGCCCATGTCGTGCGGTTCGTTCATCAAACCAAGCGCCCAAGGCGTGACGTTGGCCGTATCGCAAGCGCGGATTATTTTTGACCAAACATCGATTAAATTGTCACTGCTAACCAACACCTGTGAATTGTATTTTTTGTCGACGACCGCGCTAATTATTTCCCCTTCATGATGGATTGAGTAACGCCCGAAGTTGTGCAAATCAAAAATGACGCGTACGTTCTTCTTGCTTGCCCACTCAGCAATTTTCAACAGACGCATAAGCTCGGTCTCATCGAGTGGCCCATTGAGTTGCGGCTGAATGCGCTCCCAGCGGAAAGGGACGCGAAACAAATCAACGCCCTCCTCTTGAAACCAGTTGAAAGTCCATGGCTTATTGTGGAAATAGTCTTCACCTAGCACACCTGGCTGTTCGTTGCTGAACGACAGGCCGTCGCTGCCAAACTCGGCACCGGCAATCGAAACACCAAAGTTCACTTGCTGCGACAAGCTGGGCTGAGTAGGAGGGATTGTTGTTTCGGGCGCTTCATTACACGCTCCAACTAACAAACTTAAGAGTAACCATTTTCGGCATGACATTGTAAAATTGTAGCATGTTGAATTACGAAGGTGCAGTGTTTCGTCCGCCATCTGAGGCAAATAGTTTGATTTTGCAGGCGACCATAGGCTGCAGCTGGAATCGTTGCACATTCTGCGCAATGTACCGCGATAAAAAATTTAAGGTGCGCAAAATCGACGAGCTCAAAGCCGAGATTGATTCGGTCGCGAGTAATTTTAGTGCGCCGCGTAAGGTGTTTTTAGCAGACGGCGATGCATTGATGGCGAAGGCGTCTTTTTTGGCTGAATTGTGCGACTACATAAATGCTACGTGGCCCGATTTGCACCGTATTAGCTGCTACGCCTCGCCGCAAGCGCTAGCGGTGCGGAAGGTCGATGACATGGCTATGCTGCGCTCTAAGGGGCTCACTCAGTATTATTTGGGTATTGAGTCGGGAAACGACCAAGTCCTCTCAGACCTCGACAAAGGCGTTGACGGCGCCGAGATGATTCGGGTTGCTCTGCGCGCGCATGAAGCGGGTGTAAAGCTCAGCACCATGATTTTGCTCGGCGCCGGCGGACATGCTCTTAGCCAGCAACACGCGATTGACTCTGCACGAATAGTCAGCGCCATTAACCCCCGTTTTGTGTCTACATTAGTGATGACGCCGACCGAAAACACTCCGCTATATGACGCCGATATGCGTGGTGAAGTCGATCACCTGACGCCGATCGAATTGGCTGCTGAGTTGCGCCAGTTCATCGAAAATCTCGATGTGGACGGGTGCATTTTCCGAAGTAACCACGCTAGCAATTACCTCACTTTGGCGGGCACCCTACCTAAAGACCAAAACGATTTGCTCGAAGTACTCGACCATGTACTTGCAGATCCTCAAAATGCCGAGTTCCGCCCCGAGTGGATGCGAGGCCTTTAGCGTTTAGTTGCGATTAACCAAATAAAGTGGTCGCCGATGATGCGAGATTTACTCAGGACAAATCCGCTGGCAAGCAACTGGTCTTGCAATTGAGAAACCGTAAAGCGATTCGAGCGAGGGTGATTCATGCGCCTTCCTATCCAAGAGTTTTCGATTAAACCTGGCAAACTTTCGGCTATCATCAATTGTGCGTTGGGCTTCATCACTCGGTGGACTTCGTTTAACGCAGACTGCCAATCGACAATGTGATGCAGTACTTGGTAATCAAAAACAATGTCGTAAGTATCGCTTGGTGCGGCGATTTCTGTAGCCGAGTTGTTTGTTATTTTCACTCCACCTAAATGAGCTGTAGCGCGGCGGCTTATGTCTAGCATCCGGTCATCAATGTCGAAGGCGTCAACCGTTGCGACGCCGAACTTAGACATTGCCAACTTTATTCCATTCCCTTGACCGCAGCCGATATCTAAAGCGCTGCCGTTTACACATGGCCTAGCTCCCAATTTTCGCCACTGTCGAATATCGTAGTATTCTTGAACCCAGCAGCGCAACTTGCCGCTTAACAGTTTGAGCTCAAACCTGTTGAGTTTCATTTATATTGAATTTCAACATAGCTGCTCGCAAATCGCCCAAGGTGCAAGGTGCCCGCAAACATCATCGCCACTAAAAGCAAGGCCTGAGCGATGCCCCAGCGCAAAGCCATTTTTTGGGTGTCGAGTTCTTCGCCGCGCGCCCAAATGTGAAGGAATGCGACGGGTAGCAATAAAGAGAATGCCGCAAATACGTGTTCTCCTCGACGCCACAGCATCTTTATGGCTATAGCCTGATAAATCAATACGATTACCAGTAACACCAAGCAAACGGCGGCTGATAGTGGCGCAAGAAATGACTCTTCGGGATTGGGGACGCGAATCGCCAGCAAGTTCAATAAGATGCCAATCCAGGTAGCGCCAAGAAAGTGCCAATACACCGCGTGATTGCGAACTCGCTGCTGCATCTCTTCGCCGTATTTCTTGAACGATTGCAAACTAACAATGCTGTAAACCAAACCGCCAACAACGTGGGCAGCGTGCAGAGCAGTCATTAAATAAAAATTAAAGGCGTACATCGGATGCACGCCAGCACCGGTTTCGGCTTTTATCAAATCTGACCAAACGAATGATTGGGAAATTAAAAATGCAAAGCCCAATACTAGCGACGCCTTTAATCCCGCAAAGGTGCCCTTTTCAGCAGAATAACTTAATGCTGCCAATATAGCCGTTGAGAGTAAAAGCAATAACGGAAGCGCAGGTAGCGCTTCCGTTGTAGAGCCAACACCAGTATCGCGGAAATACCATCCGCAAAACATCGTGGCTATAAACAGTGGAGCAAGCGAGGCAATTAAGACTCGCAAGCCCATGCTGCTTGTTTCATTATTCACTTATTTGCAAAATGTCGTTGCTGAGCTTTTCGCGGATGTCATCTTGATACGCTTCGCTATCAAGGGTAACGAATGCCAAAAATAACCCGACAAACATAACTGAAAACAAAAAGATCATGCCATGGAACGGACGATCGTATTTCAAGTGCATGAAGAAAAAGCAAACTAGCGATGCTTTACATGTTGCAATAACCATGGCTACTGCAAGGTCGGCACCGTGCAAGTCGGCTTTACCCGTCATCACAGTTAAGATAGTAAGGCATACGAGGCCTCCGAAAACTTTAAGCAATAAGCTTAATGGCAAAATGTGACCGATGTGCTCTTCTGAATCGTGTGAGTGGTCGGACATGGTTAACTAATTAAGTAGAGAAGTGGGAAGAGGAAAATCCAGATGAGGTCAACAAGGTGCCAATATAAGGCAATAAAGTCAACCGCTGCAAAATTCTTCGGACCAAATTCGCCGCGTAGGTTACGTATCAGTAACCAACTTAGCAAAATCATGCCGATCAAAACGTGGATACCGTGTAGGCCCGTTAAGCAGAAGTAAATACCAAAGAAGATGCCTAGTTTTTGGCGAAACTCTGGGTCGAGATCTTTAACCGCTGCGGTGAATTCGCCGTCTGGGTTGTTGAAAGCTAGGCTATGTTCAGCCATGTGCGGATCGACATCGTTTGCGTCTAACTTAAAGATAGAGTGTTCGTGACCGCCCCACAGTGTCCCTTCGTGAAACTTGTGGCCGTATTCTTCAGCCTTAATCATCATAAAGCCTGCGGCGCAAACTAAAGTAATGATTAGGTTGATAGTGAGCTTTTTAGTCTCACCCAACATCGCATTACGTACACCCCAAGCGATAGTAAATGAACTTAGAAGTAGCACCAATGTGTTTAGCGCACCAAGGTTCGTATCCAGATATTGCGATGCAAACTGGAAAACCTCTGGGTAGTTGTTGCGGTACATAGTGTAAGCCACGAACAACGCACTAAAGAACAGTACTTCAGTTAGAAGGAATGTCCAAATCCCAAGTTTGCCCGAATCGAACTGCTGGCTAGCAGACTCGAAGTGGTGAGCAACGCCCTCGGGATGATTATCATGAGCACTCATTAAGCTTCCTCCGGCTTTACATCAGCGACACATGGGTCGTCAGAACGTGGATTAACTGGCAAGAAACCCTCCTCTTCGCTGACGTACTCAACCAACGACATGTCGTATGGGTCGCCTACTACAGGTGGGGCAATTTCAAAGTTATGCTCAGGCGGTGGCGATGGTGATTGCCACTCGAGAGTTACACCACCCCATGGGTTTGCTGGTGCTAAGGTTCCTTTCACAAAGAATGAACGGAGTAATGCGAAGAGTGCAATGAACAAGCCGGCGCAAAGCACCATTGCGCCCATTGTGGACCAATAATTCCAATCGTCAAATCCTTGCTCAGAGCCATAAGCGGCATAACGACGCGGCATGCCTTTCGACCCACCAACGAATTGAGGTAGGAATGTCATATTGAAGCCGACAAAGGAAAGTAAACAACCTAGCTTTGCCAGCGGGCCATCCACAACTTTCCCGTACATCTTTGGCCACCAGTAGTGAATACCACCGATAAACCCGAACAATGCCGAACCGACCATCACGTAATGAAAGTGAGCCACAATAAAGTAAGTGTCGTGGAATACGATGTCCGTGCCTAGCGTTGCCAAGAACAAGCCCGTCAATCCACCAATACCAAATAGCCAAATGATGGACATTCCGTATAGCATCGGAGTCGTGAAGGATATGGACCCCTTATACATCGTTGAAATCCAGTTAAAGACCTTAATCGCTGAAGGCACTGCCACCGAGAAGGTGAGGGCCGAGAAAATCACCGACATCAGTTGAGACTGACCCGAGATAAACATGTGGTGTCCCCAAACGATAAACGAGAAAATCGCAATCGCGATGGAGGACATGGCAATCGATCGGTAACCGAAAATAGGCTTGCGGCTGAAAGTCGCAAACAACTCAGACATGATTCCCATGCCTGGCAGCACCATGATGTAAACCGCAGGGTGCGAATAGAACCAGAACAAGTGTTGGAAGAACACTGGATCGCCACCAAGCTCAGGCGTGAAGATACCAATCTGCATGGTTTTCTCTACGAGAATGAGCAACAGAGAAATACCAATAACTGGTGTCGCAAGAACCTGAATAACTGCAGTGGCGTAAATCGCCCACAGGAATAATGGCATCTTGAACCAAGTCATTTCTGGCGGACGCATCTTGTGAATGGTCACGATGAAATTCAAGCCCGTAAAAATCGAACTAAAACCTAAAATGAAGGCGGCAAGCACCGCAGTGATCACCGACGGATCCGTGTGGCCTGTAGAGTATGGCGGGTAGAAAGTCCAGCCAGTGTCCAAGTTTCCGATAATCAAAGTCGCCACAAACAACAGAGCGCCGATAAGCCAGAGATGGTAACTGAAACGATTGAGCCTCGGGAAAGCCACGTCTTTTGCACCAAGCATCATCGGCACCACAAAGTTACCTAATGCCGCCGGAATGGACGGAATAATCACCAGGAAAATCATGACTGCGCCGTGCACCGTAAACGCATTGTTATATGCATTCATTTGTTCGGCTGTTTGCGTTGCGAAATCAACTGCGCCCGGCATGAGACTGAGGCGAATCTTCATTGCGAAGAAACCGCCAAGGATGAAACATGTAATTACTGACCAAAGGTACATCAAGCCAAGTCGCTTGTGATCGATAGTCCAGAACCAAGACATAAAGCCTTTGGTTGCATTAAGGTAATTCGTGCGGTCTAAAGTATTCGTAGTAGGTGCCATTTCTTTTCTACTCGGTTAGCGATTTCAGATAAGCGGTGATATTCGAGATATCATCATCGCTGAGTTGACCTGCAAATGAAGTCATGGGAACATTTTCGAAGCCAACTACAATGTCAGCTTTCGGGTTAAGGATCGACTTACGGATGTAGTTGTCGTCAATCATCACAGTGCCGCCAACAATGTTTTCTGTAGTGCCGTATTTGCCGTTAAGTGCCGGCCCAATTTTGACCGATCCATCGACAGCGTGACAGGCAGTACACTTGGCTGCGAACAAGCGCTTGCCTTTATCTACTGGGGTCGCATTAGGGTCTTCTTGATTTTCTTTCAGCCACACTGCAAAGTCTTCTTCGCTTACGACGTGAACCGTTGACAACATGCGTGAATGCTTCGTGCCACAATATTCTGTACAGAAAATTGGGAAGTCGCCCATTTTAATTGCTTTGAACCAAACATCGGTATAGCGCCCAGGAACGACGTCCATCTTAACGCGGAAGTTCGGCACAGAAAAGGAGTGTAGAACGTCAGACGACTCGAGGCGAATTCTTACATTCTTGCCAAAAGGCACCACTAGCCCTTTACCAAGGTATTCACCGGCGTCTACGAATCCATAAGAGGTCGCGCCATTCGGGTAAACGAATTCCCATTGCCACTTCGATGCTTTGGCCTGAATTTCGTATGAATCGCTAGGCGCTGTACGGCGCTCAGTGTAATCTTCAAATCCGTACCAAAACATCATAACCATGAAAATGGATGGCACAATAGACCACACAAGTTCAATCGTAGTAGAGTGGTGCGGAGAATCTTCTGGTGTCATGCCAACTTTCGAGCGGCGGTAGCGCCACGCGAAAATAGCGGTCGCTAAAATAATCGTGATAAACGCGAAAAGCGATACGTAGAAGATGAAGTAAAAGATGAAGTCAACAGTCGCCGCATTTTCGGATGCCTGCGAAGGGAAGAAAAAATCTTCCTTTTGATGTTGGAACATCATGCTTAAGAGGGTGTACATGTTCATGCTACAGGTTTAGTGGATTTACTAGGATTTTGGCGGTGCAACCAAACCAAAAAACTAATCAAGATTACTCCGACAAACGTCATCACGATTTTAGTGATGAGCCAAGCGTCAGCGACAAAAGTGCCCGACGCCGCGTCGTAAGAGAAACAACGCAAGATCAAAGCATCTACCGTGGACACGAATTTAGAGTCGGCGGTTTCTGCCATCGATAAGCGCAGTGTGCTCGGTTGGTATTCGATACCGTAAAGATAGCGGGCCACCTGAGCTTTTGGGTCGAGGAGAGTCAGGACAGCGGTGTGAGCGTACTCGTTTTTTCGCTCGACAAAATTGTAATGAAAGCCGATGGTGTCGGCGATGGCGCGAATATTCGCTTCGCTGCCACGCAAGAAATGCCATCCGCTTGATGCTGTTTTAGCTGAATAGTCAGACAGTACACGTTCTCGGAACTGTTGCGCCATCTCATCAGTCTCTGTTGGGTCGAGGCTGAGTGTGATTACCTGAAATTGGTCGCCCGCTTGCCAGTCGTCCAACTGGTTTAAAGTGTTGACGAAACCATCTAGCTGCAAAGTGCATAACTGTGGGCAATTCGCGTAATTGAGTGTCAGCACAACGGGGCGCTGACCATCGAAGTAAGTGGATAAAGGAACTGTGTTGCCTTTGCTGTCAGTGAATTCAAGGTCGAGCGGTAGAGTGACTCCGAGCTTTTCACTGACCCCTACGTCACGAACGTCTTTAGTCACGAAACCAGTCTGAGCAGCCATATCCCCCACCATCACAATGGCTGCAAGGCAAGCCATTGTTAATTCGCGAGAGAACTGTGAAATCATTTAATTGTTGTAAGAATCAATGACTTGCTGCTTAGCGTCGTCGAGTGTGTCTACCCTGTTATATTTAACGAATGGGGCGACCTGTTCTTGACGCAATTCGAGTCGCTCGGCAACTATGGATTGAACGTTGCGCTCGGATTCAAGATCAAGAGCGCGGCGCTTGTAAATCCCAGAAGACCAATAAGAGACAGCGATTATGATAAACAGTGTCGCCAATGTAGTGTTAACCAAACTCAGGTTCGGCAGATCGTCGTGTTGTACAGCCATGTGATTAGAGGTTTTTGTGACCTAGACACTTTGCGAGTAAAGGATCATTGAGTGGCAGCAAAGACTGCTTCCCGGCGTTGCGGGCAATGCCAAAGATAAGCAGACCGATGAAACCAACTGCCAATGAAATTTCGACCAGCCCAAACGGATTGTCGATGACTTCACCGCGGTGATAGTTCGGCATAATCAACCAGTAGAGGTCGAGGTACCGCATCGCCAAAATGTAAATCGCCATACCGCACAGCACATTAGTACTACGCTTAACGTGGCGTGAAAGCAATGCTAAGAATGGGAAGAAGAATGCTCCGACCATCAGAAGGTAACTGTAATTCTGCCACATGCCTAGAGTGCGGTTCATGTAGAAGTGTGTCTCTTCTGGGATGTTGGCATACCAGATCAACATAAACTGAGAAAACGCGATGTATCCCCAGAAGAAAGTAAATGCGAACATCCACTTACCTAAGTCGTGGTAATGCTCGGTGTTGATCACATCAGTCATTTTGCCGCGCGCCTGCAACCACTTCGACATGATGACGAGCCAACAGTTTGCTGCCAAAAAAGAACCCGCAAAAATGTACACGCCAAAAATGGTTGAGAACCATGTTTCGTCCAGCGACATAATGAGGTCGAATGCTGCAAAAGAGAGGGTCAACGCGAAAACAAATATCATTGGCGCCGCAACTTTTTTCATGCGAAGCACGTTATCTATTGAATCGCCGGCGGTATCTTGCGCAGCAGATTTGCTGAGGAAAAACCTTCCAATCCAAGCCCAAATCAAGAAGTACCCAAGCAAACGGAAAATGAATCCGTTGCGGTTTAAATAGGCGGCTTTCTTTTGAACAATGTGTTCATGCTCGGCATGGTCAAGCTTGTCAGATAGTGAGTCCGAAGCGTCGCCGCCATGCGCGCCCACGTTCTCGCCCGCATGAGCTTCGCTAGAATTTATTGAATCCCATTGCCAAATCTCAACATCATGGTCAAAGAATGGCAACAGCATCGCTAGGCCAAACAAGCAAACAACGGGCAAAGCGCCCATCGTCAATTCAGCCAAACGGCGCAGAGATACATTCCAGTGAGTGTTTACAACATGGCCGATGAGAATGAAAAACATTCCGCCCAAACCGATCGTCAAAGCAAAGCAAAAGGCTACAAGATAGGCGAACCAAAAATGAGTTTTGGCGTCGGCATCACCCGTGAGGCCCATTGCAGCACCGGCGCCCAAACCGAGGGCGGCAAGCAGGAGTCCGAGGCGCTTCATGCGTGGCGCTAAATCGCCAGCTTGGTAGTCGCCAGTTAAAGTAAGGTTATGATTAGAAGTCATCTTTCTTGTTAGTTCTGCGACTTGATGTAGTTGAGAAGATCGGTGAGCTCTTCGTCGGTCAGTGCAACCTCGAGCATAGCCTTAGGGTATCCCTTGCGAGCCTGAGCCATCGGATTGGCAATAGATTTCAGGATGTAATCATCATCAATCACTAGTGTGCTGTCATCGTCGAGAGTAATCTCTTGACCAATAAGCCCATTGAGAGGTGGCCCAATAAGTCGAGCACCATCGACTGTGTGACAAGTGGAACAAGACTTGCTAGCAAACATTACTTCTCCACGTTGCTCTGACGTCATACCTGTCATATCCACAGGCTCACCCTTTTGCGCTAACTGTAAAGCACGCAGGTAAACAATGATTGCCCAACGGTCTTTTTCAGGAATTTGTCCACCATATGCCGGCATCGTGCGAATGCCATGAGTGATGGTTGAGAAAAGCTCTTCGTCGCTTTTATCGGCATACATCTCAAGAGTCAAGTCAGCTGGCGGCACCCACGCGGCGTGTCCTGCATCAGCCAGCTCGGTTGCACGGCGATGCACCGTGCCGTCGCCCTGACCGTTAAAGCCGTGACATACTGAACAGTAAATATTAAAGCGCTCTTCGCCGCGAGCGACGAATGCAGCATTCACTACATTGTTAGAGTAATCTTCAAGATCGCCTTGAGCAATGGTGCCTTCGATCTGCGCACGACTCATTCGGCCGTCAGCAAACAATGTAGTCTGTCCTTGCGCGCGGAACTTATCTTGCTTATCCATGTCTGGGACAAGGTGAACTCGCGGTTCTGTCGTTGTTTTACCGTACGAGTTGTAAACCATCGCCAGTGGAATCGTAGCCAAGCAAGCTAGCACGATCATCTTGCCTTTCAGAGACCCTGGCAGCGCAGCGGTCTCATTCGAGTGGTAGACATCTTCGGTGTTCGAAGCCCCAAGCGACGACAAAAAATCATGTGCTTTTGCCGAGTCAAACAAGCTATCTGTGGCTTCGATAGATACGAAAAATTTGTCATCGGTCACTCGCGCAAAGCGCTTATTGCGGAACAGCGGGCTGTACCATAATGGCAAACCGTTAGCGATCCACATACCAAAGAAAGCGGTGAACGCAGAGAACAAAACAGTCATCTCAAAGATAACGGGGATGTTCGCCGGCAATGACCATTGTGGCTTACCAGAAATGTCGTATGGATAATCAACCGCGTTCATCCACCATTGCATCAGCACGGCGAGACTACATCCGGTTAAGCCCATGATTAATACCACCCACGGCAACTTGGTAAACCTAATACCCATCAAGTCGTCTAATCCGTGAACAGGGAAAGGCGTGTGACAATCCCATTTGGTGTAACCTGCATCGCGCACCTTATCGGCAGCGTTGCACAAAGTTGTAACATCGTCGAACTCGGCCATTACGCCGTAAAGTTCACCATTTGTGTTTGAAGTTTCAGTCATTGTGCTGTCCTCTTAGTGAGCGTCATGGTGAGGATGAGCCTGCGGTAAAACATTCTTTACTTCTGAGATTGCAACCTGCGGCAAGAAGCGGCAGAACAACATAAACAAGGTAAAGAACAAACCAAAGCTGCCGATCAGGGTGCAAATGTCAACCCATGTCGGAGTAAAGTAATGCCAACTTGATGGCAAGAAATCGCGGTTCAGTGAAGTTACCGTAATCACGAATCGCTCAAACCACATGCCGACGTTTACGAACAACGACATGATGAACACTACCGTTAAGTTGCGACGTATCTTCTTGAACCAGAAAATTTGCGGCGACAAAACATTACATGAAACCATGATCCAGTAAGCCCAAGCGTAAGGGCCGAATGCGCGGTTAATGAAGGTAAAGCCTTCGTACATGTTTCCGGAATACCATGCCATGAAAAATTCCATGGCGTAGGCGTAGCCCACCATCATGCCGGTTGCCATAATCACTTTCGTCATGTTGTCGATGTGGCGCAAAGTAATCAGTTCTTCGAGACCGAAAATCTTACGTGCCGGGATCGACAATGTAAGCACCATCGCAAAACCTGAGAAAATCGCACCTGCAACAAAGTAAGGTGGGAAGATTGTTGTGTGCCAACCCGCGAGCTGAGAAGTCGCGAAGTCAAAGGACACAACAGAGTGCACAGAAAGCACAAGGGGTGTAGCGAGAGCTGCCAACAATAAGTAAGCGCGCTCGTAGCGGTGCCATTGACGGTTAGAGCCTGTCCAGCCTAGTGAGAACAAGCCGTACCAGAAACGCTTGGCCTTCGTTACCGCGCGATCGCGAACGGAAGCAAGATCGGGAACAAGTCCCATGTACCAGAACAATAGGGAAACCGAGAAGTACGTGGAAACCGCGAATACGTCCCATAGCAAAGGCGAACGGAAGTTCGGCCACATCGCCATCTGGTTAGGCAGTGGGAACACCCACCAGATAAACCAAACACGACCTACGTGAATCGCCGGGAACATACCCGCACAGACCACCGCAAAAATAGTCATCGCTTCGGAGAAACGGTTAATACCCGTTCGCCAGTCTTGACGGAACAAGAACAACACCGCAGAAATCAAAGTACCCGCGTGGCCAATACCTACCCAGAACACAAAGTTAACAATCGGCCAACCCCATGCCACCGGTTGGTTGTTGCCCCAGACACCAACGCCTGTGGTGACGAGATAGACGATCATCGCCCCAAGAACTCCGAGGAGTGCTAGAGCTGTACCGAAGATGATATACCAAGCCTTAGGAGGCTTGGGTGCTTCAATAATGCCGCAAACGGTTTCGGTTACAGAGTGAAAGTCGTGAGTACCCTGAACCAGCGCTTCTGGAAAGATATCGACGTGATCAATGGATGTTGAATTAGCCATGAGAAACCACCTCTGCAGTCTGCGCCTCTACGAGAGAAGGATGTGGGTTACGAACACGAGCCAAGTAAGAGACGCGTGGTTTATTATTAAGCTCGGCAAGCAACTTGTAAGCACGATTGTTTGCTTGAGCCTTAGACACTTTACTTTGCTCGTCGTCGATATCGCCAAACACGATGGCATCTGAAGGACAGGCCTGCTCACATGCCATTTGAATTGAGCCGTCTTCAATGAAAGTCTCGCGGTCTTTGTTGCGAGAATCGATGCGAACGCGTTCGATACGCTGGACACACATTGAACATTTTTCCATTACACCGCGTGAACGCACTGTAACGTCTGGGTTATGAACCATTTTCATTACTTCGTTGCCAGCCAATTCAGTATCTTCGTTGTAATTGAAGAAGTTGAAGCGACGCACTTTGTAAGGACAGTTGTTTGAGCAGTAACGCGTGCCGATACAGCGATTGTAAACCATATCGTTGAGACCTTCGCTACTGTGCGTTGTTGCACCTACCGGGCAAACAGATTCACAAGGTGCTAATTCACAGTGCTGACAGTTAACCGGCTGATTGATAGCCGTTGGATTTTCGGCCGTACCCAAGAAATAACGATCCATGCGAATCCAGGCAAGCTCACGTCCGCGGAGGACTTCGGTTTTACCCACAACTGCAATGTTATTTTCTGACTGACAAGCGATGGTACATGTACCACAACCTGTGCAAGAGCTGAGGTCGATAGCCATTCCCCAGCGGTGGTCTGGCGTCTTCAATTCATCGCGCTCGATGAAAAGTGAATCGTCTTTATCCCAGAAATCAGCAGGCGCCTTGGCGAAGTCGTGGTTGTCTTTGTATTCGTCAAGAGTACCTTCACGAACCAAACCTGGCAGACGCTCTTCCATACCCTTACGACCAATCGCGTCAATAGCGAAGTGATCTTGGGTCGTAGCAAGCAGGTGCATTGCTGAAGTCACTTCAACTTTAACCGCCGCGATGTTCATTTCGTTCGAACCGCGCAACTGGTAGGCATCAAAACCCACTGAGTTAACTTCATCGTCATCGAGACCGGCAACGTGGCCAGCTGAGGTGCGTCCGTAACCTAAAGCAAGGGTTATCGAGTTATCGACATGACCTGGCATTAAGTATGCGGGAACTTCGAGAGTACCCACCGCAGTAGTTAGCTTAAGCATGCTGCCATGCTTGATACCTTTAGCTTCGGCTGTTGGGAATGAGATGAGCGCTGCGTTATCCCACGTTAGCTTTGTCATCGGATCCGGCAATTCTTGCAGCCAACCCATGTTGGCGTGACGACCGTCGCCGAGAACGAAAGATGGCATGAAGCGCAATTCGAAATCGTTAACCGCGTTTGTTAGTTTTGGCAGAGACCTTGCTGAACCAACCGACATGGCGCTTAACGCACTACCTTTGATGTAACCAGCGTGCAAGTCGTTGTTGCTAAAGCTTTGCGTGGCTTGCACGATTGATTTAGCAGACTCATTGGCACCTATCATCGCTGACATCAATTCGATGTTAGAGATTGTGTTAAAGATCGGGTTAATCAGTGGCTGACCGATTGACACTAAGCCATCGACAGATGCGCCATCGCACCAATGCTCGAAACTGTGTGACTGAGCAATGTGCCAGCTACACTTTTTAGATGTTTCGTCGCGGTACATGCTGACGTGAGTTGAAGTTTCAACTTTTGCCAACGCGTCGGCAAACTTAAAGTTGGCCGGCATGTCGTAGACAGGGTTACCGCCAAACATCACAAGGTTTGATATCTTGCCAGCGTTCATCGCGTCGATGAACTCGCTTGAAGCGTTCATGCTGTCGCCTACCGCAGCAGCTGGATAGTAACTGACATTCTTGCCAGCGTACTTCGAGTTAAGCGCTGCAATATGAGCGTGAACCTCAGCAGGTTGGTGCGCACCACAAGTGAACACGACCGAACCCATGTTATCTTTAACATCGTCGGCTATGGCAGCGATGAATGAATCATCGGCGTGCGCGCCAGCCAAAGCTTCGTTAAGAGACTTAACAAAACCAGCGATGTCGGAAGAACGAACTGGCTTACGGTGATCAGCAAAACCGCCCGTTAGCGAGAAGTTAGATTCTACAGAGTAGATGCGTGACATCCACTTGCCTTCTGGCTTGCGGTTTTTCGCAACCTCTTTAGACAAACGAACTGCTGAAGGGCCTTCGAGTAAAAAATCGTCGTCGAGTGCAACGATAACTTTTGCGTTTGACATTGAAACATAGGGACGAGCTGATACGCCGAACGCCATGTTGCATCCTTCTACCTCGTTGTTATTGGCAGTTGGAGAATAAGTTAACCAACGTGACTTCGGAAAAGCCGCTTGCATTGCTTTACGCAAGCGCAACTCTGAAGGTGAGGCGGTTGGCTCGACGATGAAGCCGAGGCCTCCGCCTCCGCCTGCTCTAGTAGCCACTATCTTGGCAATTACCGTAGCTTGAAAATCTTCCATCGAAGAATCGCTTTCGGCACCATTAGTGTAACTTGCAACTTCGCGTGAACGATCTGGGTCGTAAAGACCAAGCGTTGCAGCTTGCGCGATTGCAGTAGTCGCACCTAAAGAAGCTGGGTGATTAGGGTTACCCTCAACCTTAGTTGGGTGACCATCGAATGAAGTTAACATCATGCCCGATGCAAAACCGCCTTCACTATGGATAGTCGCGAAACTCTTTGGCTTACCCGGCACGTCGCTCGCCTTACGGCTTGCTTGTGGCAACAGATTTTCTTTTTCAAAGCGACAGCTCGTAGCTGAAGCTAGTGCAACTGAGGCTCCCATCAGTTGCAAGAAACGACGACGCGATGTGGTAGTAATACCCTCTTCGGCACCCTCTGGAAATTCTTTGGCCATCATCTCTTTGAACTCGGCAGTTTGCTCGAGGTCGTTTAGACTACGCCAGTAACGTTTAGTAGAAGTGGATGGATTCATCGGTGACAAGTTGAGCAATCAGTGCGGGGGTCAATATGGTTGTCTTTCATTAGTTGTTCACCAATGCTGCGACGATCTTCTGTTGGTTCCCAGCCAAGATCTGTAATGTGTTCTTGAGGACGAATGTGTGGTGCCGGGTCGCGGTGACAATCGATACACCATCCCATCGACAACGGCTTGTCTTGGCGGACGACCTCCATTTGATCGATGCGACCATGACATTCAACACAACTTACGCCAGCACTTAAGTGAGCACTGTGATTGAAGTATGCGAATTCAGGCAAGTCGTGAACTTTAACCCAAGCGATGGCTTCACCTGATTTTGCGGCGTCGCGAAGGGGCTGTAACTTTGGACTATCGGTACGAATTTTATCGTGACAATTCATACAGGTAGAAGTTTGCGGAATCGCAGCCATAGCGCCATCTTCAACAGTATTGTGACAGTAACGACAATCAAGCCCGAGTTCGCCAGCATGAGTTTGGTGACTGAAAGGGATCGGTTGTACTGGTGCGTAACCTACGTTTAGGTTTTCGGCAGACAGACCCGTCGCAAGTAGCACTACTAAGTAAGTAGGTACTATTACTGCAGCGAATCCAATGACTGGACGAAGGGAGCTCGTCCACCTTGGGAATTGGTATGCACTCATTGATGGAAGTGGGAGATCTTCCTACCTTAGGCCCGATGCAATGCAACGGTAGTACCTACGGTTTTCGGGTGATAGAATACCTATTCTAGATGAAACTGTGAAGAAATATTCACTACGTTTTGCATGTTGCGCACTATATGTTACAGCGGAAACTTACCTTGCAAATGATCGGCTTCGCCTTGCTCGTCAATGATGCGCAAGGCCTCGACGACTTGTTTGGTCAAGTGGCGCGGCGGCGTGGCAAAAACGTCTTCGACCAGAGATTCGAGCGGCGGATTTTCGGTGCTTTCGGCGTGGTCAACGGCCTCAGAAATCGCCGACGTTAGTTCAGCGCTCAATTCGGCAATTTGGGACTTGCTGAGCAGACCTTTTTTGCTCAGAAAGCGTTGCAGGCGCGGTAAAGGGTCGCGGTGATCCCAATAATCGACTTCTTTCTGGTCGCGGTAACGGCTCGGGTCGTCGGATGATGAATGCCCTAGCATGCGATAAGACCGCAAATTAACAAGCATAGGGCCTTGTTGTGACCGCGCGTGCTCGGCGGCTTCACTAATGGTGTCGAAGACCGCGACCACGTCGTTGCCATCGACATCAAAACCAGGCATACCGTAAGCCTTAGCCTTTGTACCATAAGATTTTGCAGCGGTTTGGCTAGCACTTGGCACTGAGATTGCCCAGCCATTATCGATGACGATAAACACTACAGGCGCTTTCATGACCGCGGCGAAATTCATCGCTGAGTGAAATCCGCACGAGGAGGTGGCGCCGTCGCCAGTGTAGGTGGCGACCACTGATTTTTCACCGCGCTTCTTCATGGCTAGCGCTACGCCGACGGCATGGGGCATTTGGGTGCCAAGCACCGATGACCACGATGGGAAATTAGCATCTTTACACTGAAAGTGATTGGGCATCTGCCGCCCCTTCGCCGAGTCTTCGGCATTACCAAACATGTGCGCGACGTATTCGCGCATCGACATGCCGCGCTGAATAGTGATGCCGCCTTCGCGTAAGGCAGAGAATATCCAGTCGTCGGCACCGAACACTGCCGCCGAAGCATGGATAGCCGCTTCTTGACCCGTCGAGGAACCGGCAAAACCGACGCGTCCTTGACGTTGCAGTTTTAACATACGATCGTCCATTAGGCGCGTAGTTAGCATCGCGCGATGGATGTCGAGCAGTTGCTCGTCGGTTGGCGCAGTGCCTTTAAACGACTTCAACAAACTAGCCCCATCGGCAGTTAAGGCTTTGCGCAGGATGACGCCTTCAGTATCGAGTTTGCGGAAGCTACTCATGGTCGG
>JAPYTC010000003.1 GCA_029941685.1 Planctomycetota bacterium
GGCGAGGGGGTATTCTTTCGCCCCTACGACGGGGGGATAGCTCAGTTGGTAGAGCAGAGGATTGAAAATCCTCGAGTCGGCGGTTCAAGTCCGCCTCTCCCCACCAAAAAACGAAACCGACGACTTAATTGTCGTCGGTTTTTGTTTTTGTGCCGCCCGCCATCATTGCTGCCAAATCTGGCGCAATGGTTGTGCCTGAAGCTGATTTAACCTCTTGGACAATTGGCTTAGGCTCTGGAGTTGGCTCTAGCTTTACCTCCGCTACAACCTCTTCTTGGACCTCTTCTTCAACCACCTCGGCGACTGCATCGTCTGAGTCTTCAACCTTTGGCTTGCCACGACGTTTTGGTTGACGCTTGACTTTCTTTTTCGCTTTCGGCTTTTCTTTAGTTTCCGCTTCTTCTGAAGTTTCTGAGACCTCTTCGGTCGCTGCTACCTCGACGGCATCGGACTTGTCGTCGCCATCTTCTTTCGCGAACTTAGTCAGTGGCAGTGGATCAACTAATTTAGCTTTAGTTTGTTCACCCTCTTGTATTGTTGACTCACTTGACTCACTTGACTCACTTGACTCATCGTTTGATGCTGAACGACCACCGCGACCACGACCACCGCGACGGCGACGGCGACGTTGAGGAGTTTCATCTTCGTCACCTAAGTTTACGCTGCCAAGCTTTTTGGCGGCCTCGACATTTTCAAGCGGGATTTCATCTTCCGGAATTTCTTCTGTCTCGGTAGAGGTTGATGATGTATCGCCTAAACGATTATCGCTGCTGCGACCACCGCGACTGCCACGACCACCGCGACTGCCACGTGAACGACGTTGATCTTCTTCGTCAAGTGGCTCGATCATAGGTGGAGTCGGTTTGCCAACCAACTCTTCGTCCAAGAATACGCTAATGAAATCTTCGACTTCGTCAAGAGACATTAAGGTCATGTCCAGCATGTCGGTCGCACGCTTACAAGTCGCAGAATCTGGCGGACGAATTAACAACAAGCCTGCTGAAGTGCGATCGGTGCCAAACGTTTTTACTAATCCACGGAAACGTGCACTGTAATCTTGCCAATGACCCGTTTTACATTCGATCCAAACAAGGCGGCCATCTACACAAGCCATTAGGTCTGACTCAAACTCGCGGCCATCGCTAAATGAGCCCTTTACGTTGACCATTAACTGGAACTTAGCCGGGCTAATTGACGCGCGCAGGCGTTTGCCCATAATCGCGTTAACGTACATTTCGAGCCATCCACCTGTTAAGAACTGAGAGATTTCTCCATCTTTAGTAGGGATGACGCGTAGCTGTTTCTTTGGCGAGCGGTGGTAGTAAAAATCTTTGAGCATGCCGTGGCGATGCAACAAAGTGCCGAATTGGACTGCTGCCGAACGCTCGGCTGTTGACATGTGATCAATGTCGATGCGTTGTCCGCGACCGTTTGCTACACAGCGTTTTAGCTTTTCGTAAAACGGACTAAGTGCTGCAAAGTGAATGCCGAGGTGGCGAGCGAGATGCTCGAATGCCTCGTTGCGGTTGAGATCGTCTTGACCTTCGTAAACCCAGATGTCGCGCTCTTTTAAATAGTCGACTAACAAGCCAACTGGTGCATCGTCTGGTACAGGTTTACGCTCGCGTGGTGTGCGAGGTTCGCTGCTGCGTGAATTACGCGAGTTGCGTGAATTACGACCGCGGTTACTGTCGTTTTGTGAACCGTTTATGTTGCGTGAGCCCCGGCTGTTTCTGCCGCCGCGGCGATTGCGGTTGTCGTTGTCGCGAGCACTACCCTCGGATGACAACGAATCTCCCCCACCGAGAGTATCTCGGAGGAGTGTTATTTCTTCTTTTAAAGCCCTTAATTCTTCGCTGAGTTCAGCAGAAGCAGGGGCTTGGTTCGAGGAGCGATTACGATGTAGGTCGCTTGATTTTGCTCCTGAGAATAAGCGTTGGAACCAGCCCATTGGTGTATTATCAGGCTTTCTATTCGCATGTGCAAGTACTAAAATTAAAGTAAGTTAAATGATTGCAGTTCCCAACACGATTGTCCTCTTGCAAAGCTCCAAAAATCGCCTTAAAACGGGCTTAAAGCTGTGTTTAGCAGATACCGTGGCCATAATGAGGCGTGACTTAGCACTTGCTGAAAAACATCGTATCTCGCGCGCCTATAACGATGCTGGCGCACCCTGATCACTAACCGGTAAATAGATTGGTTTGCTTATTTGGTTACTTTACAGCAATGCTTAAATGGTTATATCAAGCTTATTATTCAATTCGTCGTGCGCTAAGATGAGTTAAATGATTTCGCTTCTCCTAGCCCTTTTCGTTTTGCAGCACCCAACAAACCATCTCGAAAACGAAACCTCGCCCTACCTGTTGCAGCATGTACACAACCCTGTCAACTGGTATCCGTGGGGAGATGAGGCCATTGAGCGGGCAAAAGCCGAAAACAAGGTGATCTTCCTGAGTATTGGTTATTCGGCCTGCCACTGGTGTCATGTCATGGAGCGTGAGTCATTCGAGGATGAGACTACGGCAGAGTTTATGAACGAACATTTCATTTCCATTAAAGTTGATCGCGAAGAGCGTCCTGACCTTGATGATTTGTATATGACGGCCGTACAGAAGATGACTGGCTCAGGTGGATGGCCGATGTCGGTGTGGCTGACACCTGACTTAAAACCTTTTTATGGCGGCACTTACTTCCCACCGGAGGCTAAATATGGGCGCCCTAGTTTTATGATGGTGCTTGAAAATCTATCTGAAGCATGGGATACCCGCCGTGACGAGGTTATCGCAGCCGCTGAATCGTTAAACGCTCAGCTACAGACCAATTTCCCGGATTTAGACAGTGAACAAACACTGCCTTCAGCGACTGATCTTGCCGTAATGCAAACTGCATGGGTTAATACATATTGGTCGGTGTACGATCCTGTTGATGGCGGATTTGGCAAGGCACCGAAATTTCCGCATGCGACTGACTTGCGATTTTTGTTAAATATCGCCGGCACTCATGCGGATGAAAAAACCGTTGCGCGCGCGAAAGAGATGTGTGAACTCACTCTGAAAAAGATGGCGAGTGCTGGGATGTACGATCAGCTCGCCGGCGGTTTCGCGCGATACTCGGTTGATGAAAAGTGGTTAATCCCCCACTTTGAAAAAATGCTTTATGACCAAGGCACTTTGATTCCGGCTTACTTGCTTGGCTATCAATTAAACAAAGACCATGCATTCGCCACCATCGCTCGCGATAGCTGTGATTATTTGCTGCGCGAGATGCAAAGCCCTGACGGCGGGTTTTACAGCTCGACTGATGCTGATTCAGAAGGTGAAGAGGGAAAGTATTTTGTTTGGACACCAGACGAAATTAAAGCCGAGTTAAGTGACGAACTGGCAGAGATTGCGATTGAGTATTATGGAGTTAGCGAAAAAGGGAATTTCGAACACGGCAAATCTGCACTGACGAATTACACCACCACCAGTTATGACGAGTCGCAACTGCAAGAAATACGCAAAACTTTGCTCGCTGCACGTCAGCAGCGTGTTGCTCCAAATCTCGATGACAAAATTATCGCCGGCTGGAATGGCCTTGCGATAAACGCCTTAGCCGAAGCGAGTTGGGTGTTGCGCGAACCACGATACCTGCAAGCAGCAGAACGCGCGGCGGATTTCGTCCTTAGTGAAATGGTGGATGACAAGGATAATTTACTGCGGGCTTACCGTGCCGGGCGTGCGCAACATTCGGCGGTGCTTGAAGACTATTCTTATATGATGCGTGCGCTGCTGGCAATTTTTCAGGCGACTGGTGATGTTGCGCGTTTAAGTCAGGCGCAGAATTTAGCGGAGCGCATGATTGATTTGTTCTGGGATCCAAAGACCGGAATTTTCTTTGACAGCGATGGTTTGCAAAAAAATGTTATTCATCGGCGTCAAACTCCGACCGATGGCGCGATCCCTTCAGCTAATGCGGTGGCAATTGAAGGCTTAGTTAAATTAGCTGCATTTACTGATATCGAGCGCTTCCGGAAAATCGCTGTTGAGGGAATGCTGGCGACCCTGCCTTACAGCGAACGTGCTGCCCGTTCGTTCAGTGGCACATTCGTTTCGTACCCTTACTTGATTGAGCTGCCCGCGGTAGCGGTTGTTATTGGTAACGGCGCAACATCTTCACTTGCGGCGTGGCAAGGTGAATTATCAGCAACGCAATACTTCAACACCCTGCCCGTCTTTAGCGCCGAGGCTCAAGCAGACTCAAAACTAGCGATTTTCACCAGCCGGACGGCGTCCAAAGGGGTGACTACCATGTATCTGTGTCGCGGACAACATTGTGATGCGCCTAGAACTTTGGCTTTGCCCGAATAATAAAATGGCGCAAATGTAGAATATTGGCCATGTCTGATGTGAACACTACCTTAACACTCGACGAAGTAGCTGAGCTATATCGTCGTCCGCTGCTCGATTTGGTTTTTGAAGCGGCGCGAATTCATCGTGCGAATCACGATCCGCGCGTGGTCCAGTGCTCGACTTTGTTATCGATTAAAACTGGCGCCTGCCAAGAAGATTGCAGCTACTGTTCACAATCGGCACACAACAATACCGATGTCGAACGCGAAAAATTACTCGAGCTCGATACCGTTGTTGATGCGGCAACCGAAGCCAAGCGCGGTGGTGCCGATCGTTTCTGTATGGGCGCGGCATGGCGTCAGGTAAAAGACAACACCGACTTCGAACGTGTACTCGAAATGGTACGCCAGGTTAAGGCTCTCGATTTAGAAACTTGCGCGACGTTGGGCATGGTCACTAAAGAGCAAGCCGAAAAATTACGTGATGCTGGTTTAGATTACTACAATCACAACCTCGACACTTCACCTGAATATTACGGCGAGGTTATTACTACTCGCACCTATGAAGATCGTCTGCGAACTTTGGCGGTGGTGCGCAGTGCTGGCATGAAGGTTTGTTGTGGCGGAATTTTAGGCATGGGTGAAAGTGAAGATGACCGCATTGGTTTGATTCAACAGCTGGCTATGCAAGATCCTTACCCCGAGTCGGTACCGATCAACACTTTGATTCCGGTGGAAGGAACGCCCTTGGCGGATACTCCGTCGTTGCCATGGACTGAACTGTTACGCGCAGTTGCGGTGTGTCGAATCTTGATGCCACAATCGATGGTTCGTCTCTCTGCCGGGCGTTCGGGTATGAGCGAAGAGTCGCAGGCTTTATGTTTCTTGGCCGGTGCAAATTCGATTTTCCTCGGCGACCAACTTCTTACTGCGCCAAATCGTAGTAAAAACTCTGATGTTGAGTTGTTTGACATGCTTGGCCTTGAAGGCATCAATGAAGTTGAGTCCACAGAAACAATCGAAGTGTGAATAAAGACTTTCGCAGCGAGCTAAACGAGGTCGCCGCGCGTTGGCGCGACGCAGGTTTGGAGCGCAAACTTGTCGAGCCAAGCGGTATCGACTTCTCATCGAATGATTACTTAGGATTGTCAAAGAATCCGAGTGTAATTAAAGCAGCAATTGCGGCCGCTGAAGAATTCGGAGCTGGGGCGCCGTCCGCGCGGTTGCTTAGGGGCAACTACCCCATTCATCGTCAAGCCGAATTAACTGCTGCACAATTTGTTGGTACCGAAAACGCTTTATTGCTTCCGAGTGGGTGGCAAGCGAATCTGGCTATCGTTACAACTTTAGCAACGCAAGATGATGTGTTGATTTGTGACGAACTAGTTCACGCCTCGCTAATTGATGCTTCACGTTTGAGTAAGGCGTGTGTAAAAATATTTAAGCACAACGATCTTGCAGCACTCGAGCAATGCTTGCAGTTAAGTTCGGCAATGCGCCAACGTTTCATCGTGGTCGAAGACATTTATTCTATGGATGGCGACCGCACACCGCTGCCGGGGATTATTGAGTTGTGCGAAAAGTACGACGCTTATGTGATTTTAGATTTAGCACATTCAGTTGGTTTGTATCCACCACGACACTTTCAGTCTAAACGGGTGATTACGCGCATGGTTACTGGCGGCAAAGCGCTTGGCGTTGGCGGCGGAATCATTTGCGCGAGCGATGACGTGATTAATCATTTAATCAACCATGCGCGGCCTTTTTTGTTTACTACTGCGGTTCCGCCGGCGACTTGTGGCGCACTACAACGTTCGATGCAGTTGTTGCGTGAACAGCCTGGGTTGTGTGATATCGCACACCAAAACGCACTACTATTACGCGAATTGTTAAAAGCTAAGGGCTTCGATTGCCTCGGCGAAGCCCCTATTGTCCCGTTGGTTGTGGGCAGCGCACAGGCAACGATTAAAGCATCGAATAAGTTAAGTGAGCTGGGCTTTGATGTACGTGCGATTCGTCCGCCGACTGTGGCTGAGGGCTCTAGCCGTTTGCGCATTGTGGTTCACGCCGATCACACCACTAAACAAATTAGCGACTTAGCTGATGCTATTGCCCAATGCGTAGTGGTTGATGCCGATGTAAAGGTCGGTAAGCAACGATTAAATGATTTACTAGTTGTCGGCACCGACACCGATGTCGGCAAGACGGTTATTTCAGCATTACTGATGCGTGCCGCTGCACGTTACGGCCATGGAGTAAGCTATCTAAAGCCAATTCAAACTGGTAAAGACAGCGACACTAATGCAGTGCAGCAATTGGCTGAAGCAAACGACTCGTCAATGTCGGCACCCTTAGTTGAGTTACGGCTACCTGCTTCAGTTGATCAAGCCGCAGCTGCCGAGGGTGCGCACATCACTATCAACGACGTGCTGCCGAAAGTGCGCCAAGTAATCGCCGACAACGAATTAACCGTAATAGAAACGGCTGGTGGCCTGTTGGTGCCTTGGAACAAGAAACAACATCAGGGTGACTTCGCGCAACGCTTAGGGATTGACGCGGTGTTAGTCACGCGCACCGGATTAGGCACACTAAATCACACTTTGCTCACCATCGAAGCATTGGTAAAACGTCATGTTAAATTGCGCGCGGTATTTATGGTTGGTGACCCACATCGCGAAAATAAAAATAGTATTCAAGCACAGATTCTTGACGTCCCAATTTTTGAATTCCCGTTGTTTAAGAAATTGAGCACTGCTAATTTAGATTTGTGGCTCGACACCGAAGATTTACAATTCTTATTTAAGAGGTGATGGCTAGCAACCTACAACAACGCGACGCGAAAGTTTGCTGGCATCCTTTTACGCAACATCAAATTGACCCGTTGCCGATGCCAGTTGTGTCAGCACACGATGCGACTTTGGTTTTAGAAGATGGCAGCACGCGCATTGATGCGATTTCTAGTTGGTGGTCGATTTTACATGGCCACTGCCGTCCAGAGTTAGCTGAGGTTTTGGCTGAGCAGGCGCAGTCGCTTGATCACGTTCTGTTTGCCGGATGCACTCACCAGCCGGCGGTTGAATTAGCCGAGCTGTTGATTGATGTTGCTCCTGATTCTTTATCGCGAGTTTTTTATTCAGACAACGGCTCGACTGCGGTTGAGATTGGGCTAAAGGCCGCTTATCAATCGTGGGTGCGGCGCGGACAAACACAGCGCACTACTTTTATCGCACTCGAGCATTCTTACCACGGCGATACTTTTGGTGCGATGGCCTTGGGTGACCCGGTGCCCTTCTTCAGCGAATTCGAACCGTTTTTGTTTGACGTTAAGCGCGTTGCGCCGACAGCCGATAGTTTACGGGCAACTCTCGAGCAACTAGGGGATCAGGCTTGTGCTTTTATTGTTGAGCCGCTAGTCCAGGGCGCTGCCGGAATGCAAATGCACTCAATTGAGTTTTTGCAAGCTGCCCGCGAGCTGTGTGACGCATTTGGCATTTACTTTATAGCTGACGAGGTCATGACCGGCTTCGGACGCACAGGTAATTTGTTCGCGTGCCAAACTGCAGGCGTCGAACCAGACATCATGGCGGTGGCCAAAGGGTTGAGTGGTGGCATACTTCCGCTATCTGCCACGCTAGTAAGTGAGGACATCTACCAACATTTCCTCGATGACGACCGTGCTAAGGCGTTTTTCCATGGCCATACCTTTACCGGCAATCCAATAGGCTGTGCAGTGTCTTTAAGGTCGCTCCAGCTCTGCATCAGCGAACAAACTCCGCAACGTCTGCAGAAAATAGGAAATGTGATAGAATGTGCACTTGCGTCTCTGAGTGACCACCCGCGAATTGAAATTAGAAGGTGCGGCGGAATAGTTGCCATTGAGATAATTACCACTGATGGTGGTTATCTAGCCAGCGCTGGCGACATCCTGCGAAACGCTTGTAGAGAACTAGACGACGTCCTGCTTCGCCCTTTGGGTAATGTGTTGTATGCAATGCCACCGGCTTGCACCACCGAAGATGAATGTCAGATTATTGCTGATGCAATGATTAAGGTTGTCACACAAGTTGTGCAATAACACCAATAAAATCATGACATCACTTAAGTTCAATGAGCTGGGGCTTCCAGCTGCAATGGTCGATTCCTTAGAGAGTTTTGGCTACGAAAACCCGTCTCCTATTCAGGCCGAGGCGATTCCATATTTACTCGAGAAGCGCGACATCATTGGTCAGGCGCAAACAGGTACGGGTAAAACCGCTGCCTTTGCTTTGCCGATTTTGGCTAATATCGATTTGAGCAACCGCGTGCCCCAAGTATTGGTGCTGGCGCCAACTCGCGAATTGGCGATTCAAGTTGCTGAGTCATTTCAGAAGTATGCGCGCTCTTTGCCTGGTTTTCATGTGCTACCAATTTATGGTGGCCAAGCTTACCAACACCAGTTGCGCCCTCTGAAGAAAGGCGTGCACGTTGTTGTTGGTACTCCGGGACGCGTGCTTGACCATATTAAGCGCGGCACTCTCAAGCTCGACCAACTAACCACTTTGGTTCTTGACGAGGCCGACGAAATGTTGCGCATGGGTTTCATTGACGATGTTAATTTCGTTCTCGAAAATTGCCCTGACGATCGTCAAATTGCTTTGTTCTCGGCGACTATGCCAAGAGAGATTAAGAAGATTGCTGACAAGTATCTCAACTCTCCGGCTGAAGTAAAAATCAAGGCTGTACAAGCTACCGCCGACACCATTAATCAACGGTACCAAATTGTCACTGGTCGCAAAAAGATTGACGCCCTTGGTCGCTTGTTAGAATTCGAAGAAGTTGACGCAATGATTGTGTTTGTACGTACCAAAAACGCTACCACTATCATTTCCGAACAACTCGAAGCCCGCGGATATGCTTCGGCACCACTAAATGGCGATATTCAGCAAGCGCAGCGTGAGCAAACCATCAAGCGCCTAAAGAATGGCGCGCTTGATATAATTATTGCTACCGACGTTGCGGCGCGTGGCCTTGACGTACTTCGTGTTAGTCACGTAGTTAATTACGATGCGCCGACTGACCCAGAGTCATACGTGCACCGTATCGGACGCACCGGACGTGCCGGCTGTACCGGTGAAGCAATTTTGTTTGTAACACCTCGCGAAAAGCGTTTGTTACGCATGCTTGAAAAAGTAACAAGGGCCGACATCAAGCCGATGAAGATGCCGACCACCGATGAAATCAACGAGCAGCGTATCGACCGCTTCAAAAATGAAATTTCTGCGGTTATCGAAGACGACACGCTTGAATTCAACCTACGCTTGATTGATAGTTACCTGACTGACCACCCAGAAACTGAAGCAGTAAATGTTGCGGCTGCTTTGGCATTTATCGCGCAAGGGAAAAAGCCGTTGTTGATTTCGAAAACCGAATTAGTGAGAGACGAAAACTTTGCAGCAGAGCGCAACCAACGCGAGCCGCGCGACAGTCGCGGTCGTGGACGCGAAGATCGAGGTCCGCGTCACGATAAGCGTGGAGGCAAAGTTGAAAAGTCATCAGAAGATGGCATGGAACGCTTCCGAATTGAAATTGGACATCGCGATCAAGTGCGTCCAGGGTCTATTGTGGCGGTGATTGCCAAGACTTCTGGCTTGCAGGGCAAGCATATTGGCCGCATAGAAATTTACGACAATTTTGCAACTGTTGATTTGCCAAAGGGCATGCCGACTGATGTGTTAGACGACTTGAGCTACGTTAAGATTAATAACCGTTCCTTAAAGATGTCCCGCATTTAGCCTAATGCAAAACTATCTTCAACAAGCCGCCGCGCAAGACTGCATGCAACTACTGCATGAAGTGCTGCCGCAAATCATTGCCTCCCCGTTGCTACATGCGCGCATGGTTAACACTTTGTCACGCATGGAATACGTCGGCACGCGCAAAATATTAAAAGCGCGTAATTCAGCACGGATTGACAATGATGGTTTGATGCACATTATCGAAGAAGCGTCGCATGCGTTGCGTTTAAAGCGCGCGGCGATAAAACTTAATGGTGGCAGCGAAGATGGTATCGCAACCTACTCCGATGAACACACTCTGGCCGGTAATGCTGCTGAAAATTATTTACAGCAAGTCGATTACGCTTGTGAGAAAATCGTTGCCGATGCTAACTTGTCTTTCGACGACCAAAGTGAAGCCAATTATGTTTTAAGTAGCGTAGCTATCGAAGTCCGCGCCGATTGTTTTTACCCTATATACGAACAGTGTTTAGTGGATGCCGGCGCACCGTTTTCGGTCGCTTCGATCTTAAAAGATGAAGTTAAGCACCTCAAAGAAATGGGCGAAAAAGCTGCTTTGTTGTTTGGTGGCAACTGGCGTGACATTTTCGACAAGGCCTTCGTGGCCGAATCAGCATTCTTTATTGATTGGGCCGAAAACATCAAAGAGGCCGCATGTCTAGCACCACTGAAACAGTCGTAATTGGCGCTGGTGCTGCCGGCCTAATGGCAGGAATTTGGGCGGCGCGAGCAGGGCAAAAAGTCGTAGTTTTAGAATCAACTGCCCAAGCCGGAAAAAAAATATTGATTAGTGGCGGCGGACGCTGCAATTTATTGCCGTCAGTGGCTGACATCAGTGATTTCTATTCGGGTTCATCTGACAATGCAATCAAGCGGCTGTTTCGCACTTGGCCACTCGAGCAAGTACAGATGTTTTTTGAGTATGAGGTCGATGTGCCTCTTCAACTCGAAGGTGAAACAGGCAAGCTGTTTCCGCAAGCACAAAAATCAATTGTGGTACGCGATGCCTTACAGAATGAGTTGTTAAATCTTGGTGGAGAAATTCGTTTCAACCACAAAGTAACCGATGTTAAAAAGGTCGGTGGCGATTTTGTTTTAGCATGTGGCGACAATGTTATTAGTGCAAAAAAGTTGATTATGGCGACTGGCGGCAAATCTGTGCCGAACACCGGCTCTGATGGCTTTGGGTATGAGATTGCGCGTCGACTCGGCCACAGCAATTTGCCCAACTACCCCGCTTTAGTGCCACTAGCGACTAACGAGAGCCTGTTAACCGATTTACGCGGCATCAGCTTGCGCGTTGAATGGCGCGCCGAAAAAAATGGCAAGACTCTTGAGTTAGGCAACAACGATTTACTTTTCACTCATCACGGTTTCAGCGGTCCAGCAATTCTTGATGCTAGTCATTGGATAGTGCGCGATAAAGCCGATTTGATTATTAACTTTACACAAGTTAGCAGCGAGGAATGGCGTCAGCGTTTTATTGATGAGCCAGCCAAGACAGCCCATGCTGTGTTGTCAGACATTGTTCCAGCGCGATTAGCCAAAGCATTGCTTGAGAAAGCAAATGTTAAGCATGACGACCGCGTCGGTAATCTACCCGCTGAAAAACGTAAAGCTTTTATTGATGTGATATGTAATTACAAATTAGCGATTAGTGGCAATCGCGGTTTAGCTGTAGCTGAAGTTACCGGCGGCGGCATCCCGCTTGATGAGGTTAATTTATCGACACTTGAGAGCAAGAAAACTTCGGGGCTTTATCTGTGCGGGGAAATTCTTGATGTCATCGGTCGCATTGGTGGCTACAACTTTTACTGGGCCTTTGTCAGCGCACGGTTAGCTGGCGAATCTACAAAATAACTTTTAGACTTTGCTGCCAGCGATCGTCCATGGCGAAGTGGCCTCCCTTGAAATACTCGACATGGGCGTCAATATTTCCCGCTTTTAATTTTTCATGAAAGCGACGCAGCCCCCACTGCAAGGCAAACTCATCGGTTTCGCCAGCGTCTAAGAATAAGTAGTCGAGTTGGCGCAGTGCATCAGCGTTTGACTGTTCATCTATCATGCGTAGTGGGTCGTAAGCCAGCCATTTATCAAAAACATCGTGGCGAATTTCACCAGTCTCTGGCATTACGGGTAAATCAAATCCTAATTTTGACTCTGGGTTTGGTGAATAACAAGTGGCCATTGCAATGGCTTCGATGCCAGCGTGTTCAGTGAATCCGAAGGTGGACAATCTAGGCAACTGCTCCATGAATGATTCGATGCCACCGTACTTTGACCAACAAGTGAGTGCATCGGCAAAACCGCGAAAATGCGACATGTCAAAACCCATGTCTCCGGCATGCGAAGCGGCGGCACGAAAAAATCCCGGGTTGCGCATCGTCAAGCTAAGCGCGCCAAAACCGCCACTTGATTTGCCGACGATCACCCGGCTGCCATTTCCTCCGCAGCAATATTTATTTTCGACCGCCGGAATGATTTCGTCGATTACATAATCTTGATAATTACCCGTGCCAATCGAGTTTACATATTGCGAGCCTCCCAACTTAGTTTCGCAGGCCGGCCATACAAAAACTGCGGGCTTGATTTCGCCACTTGCCATGGCCAACGCCAAGCGCTCAGGCACACTCAGCTGCCACATCGACGACTTGTTCACAACCTTATGGTTGAAGCTCGTGTAGCCAGACAGCATCACAACCAGCGGCAGGCCCGAAAATTCTTCGCCCGGTGGCAACAACATTGGCTGCGAACGCAAAGTTGGGTCGCCTAGTGGATTGTCCTGCAGGGCTTGAGAGTCAACATCGAAGGTTGTCAGGACGGCGCCCTTAGCTAAAATACGGTGGTATTGAAATTGCATATGTGTATTTCATTGAAGCGGGGAGGTTTATTCAATAGGCTATGGGTATGAAAGCTGTTCGCTGCGCCTTTGCGGTTGCTTGTGGTTTAGCCACAGGTTGCCAAGCCCCTCAAACCGAAAGAATTGAGGCCCTTAATCCTTATGAATACCAACTTGCTGATGGCGAGTATGGTGTTGAGCGCTTGCCTTTTGGCGAAAGTTGGCCTGATTTTGCGATTGGCTGGCAACGGCGCGAAGAGTTAATTGATGCGACGCAGCGTTCGATGAATTATCTGGCGAAGCCGAGCTCCAAAACGTTCTTCCCGGTCGGACCCAACAACGCCATTACTCACGATTTAATGTCGCGTTCGGTAGCACGCTTCAACGAAGTCTTGCATCAAGCATTGTCGTCCGAAGATTTCTTGAAGTTGTTGCGCAAAGATTTTGACGTCTGGGTTGCCCGCGGACGTTCATCTACCGGCGATGTGTTTTTCACTGGCTACGGTACGCCGATTTTAGATGGAGCCAAGGAGCGCGGTGGCGAGTATCAATTTCCGCTATACGCCCCACCGTCCGATTTGGTGAAAGCAAACGATGGCGCAATTGTCGGCCGCAGAACGGCTAGTGGCCAAACGGTTCCTTACTACACTTCCGCCGAGTTGCGTGACAATCACCACCTCGATGGTTTAGAAATTGTATGGCTTAAAAACCCTTATGATGCCTACATGGCACATGTTCAAGGTAGTGCCGTGATTCGCTATGCTAACGGTGATTTGTTCGAAGTCGGTTACGGCGGCAACAACGGCCACGAATACAACAGTATTGGCTTGGCACTAGTCGAAGAAGGTAAGTTCAAAATGGGCGACTTGTCGTTACAAAAACTTCGAGATTACTTCGCTGCCAACGAAGGAGAGGCCGCCCGCGTGCTTCCTAAAAACCCTCGCTTCATTTTCTTTAAGGGCGCCAACGGTGGCCCATACGGATGCCTTGGCCAACCCGTAACGGCAATGCACTCTGTCGCGACGGATAAAGACGTCTTCCCACGTGCAGCTGTAGTTTATGTCGAAGCACGTTTGCCCGAGTTTAATAAAGACCATGAAATCGTACAGCGCCCGGTAAGATTTTTCGCTCTCGATCAAGACCGCGGTGGCGCAATTCGCTCGGCAGGTCGTTGCGATATTTATATGGGCTTTGGCGACGACGCTATGGCGCGTGCTGGGCATGTACAGGCCCGTGGGCGCATGTATTACTTGCTCCTAAAACGATAATATGTGATAGATTAAAGGGATGCGTCTCATCTCATCCTTACTTTGCGCAATCCTCTTGAGTGGTCAAGTATTCGCCACTTGGTCGATTATTGTTGTTAATACCAAAACTCAAGAAATCATTGTGGCGTCAGCAACATGTGTTGAGGCGATTAATTTGCGCGCGTACATTGCCATGCTTGAAGCGCAAGCGGGCGGCGGGTGCGTGCAATCAATTGGCGCTTCCGCGGTAATGCGCGGTGATGCGAGCGCTATGCTTGCCTTGGGTGTCCCACCGGAAGAAATCTTGGAGGCTATGGCAGCTTACGACAACTTGCACCAACTTCGGCAATATGGTTTTGTAGATATTGCCGGACGTGCTGCAACGTTCACCGGAACTCAGTGTGGTGACTGGGCTGGCGGTCTAACTGGGCGAAGCGGAGATTTGGTTTACGCGATTCAAGGCAATGTTCTTACGGGGCAGCCAGTCATCGACGCTGCAGAACAAGCACTGATCAACACCGTGGGTGACTTGTCGCAAAAAGTAATGGCGGCAATGGAAGCCGCGCGCGACATGGGCGGCGACGGCCGTTGTTCATGCAGCAACACTGCGCCAACATCATGCGGCGCCCCTCCGCCTTCATTCACCAAAAGCGCGCACGTCGGGTTTCTGATTTCCGCGCGCCCCGGAGATCATCCCTATTGCGACAACTTTGCCTGCGCAAAAGGTGATTTGTATTTAGCAATAAACAAAGCGAGCCTCACCGCCGCCGATCCTGATCCAGTAAGTGAAATGCGCATTAAATTTGACTCGCTACGCCAAGCATTGGTGGCGCGGCCTGATGCATATTTATCAACCGTTTTCTCTTACTCGAATAAAGTAAGTGCGGGAAGTACTGCGCCGCAAGCTTTTGTTTTAGATTTATCTGATGTCGATGGCAACTTACTCACCAGTGGTGGCTCGGCGATCACTCTTGATCACACCTCGCGTTCTGCTGGTCTAGCGATTTTGCACCAAGTGACCGACCACAACAATGGGACCTACACCGTCGAAGTCATGCCCGGCACAGAAACCGGTGTCGATGAATTACTCTTCGTCGTTGACGACGGCATCCGCGCAGTGACTTTATGGCCGCCTACTACTCTGGTACACGAGCAGCCATTAACCCCGTTGACGGCTGAACAAGATATTAACGGTTTACAAAACATCGATGTCACTTTTGCGCGCTTCACCGAAAACGGACTCCGTGCATGGGTTGTCGGCGACCAGCAGCAAGGCGGCGGGCTTGAATTTCTTGAGTTGACTCGCGCCGATTGGCAAACACCGTTTACTGTCACTGCAAATTGGGGCATCATCAACTTTCCGCTCGCCAGCTTAAAATCCTTTTGGATGAGCGACGATGGTTTACGCATGACTCTTGCTGCCGAGCACGTCAACGGCAGCTCGATTGACTTATTCTCTACTTCGCGTAACAGCATCTACGACGATTTTGCTCAACCTCTGCGCGATCGAGACTTGAATACCTCAGGACTTGAAAGCTCTCCTTTCTTGAGCGCTAATGAATTAGAAATTTGGTTTCATGCCAACCGCGGTAACGGGATTTCATTTTGGCATGCAACGCGTCAATCTAAAGATGCACGTTGGTACCCACCGCAACGCTACCTTGAATCCGGTATCAACGAATTCAGCAGCCACCCTACTTTTGCCAACAATGGCACCGAATTTATTTTCGCACAACGCTTAGCTTCGTCATCAGGATATAGTCTATTCCATGCTTCGCGTGACGAGAACGGCACGGTTGGCCCATACCGCTTGCTTAGTGGAATTTCGCCAACGCGCACCTCGCAGCGCATTCCGTTAAACATCGTCACTGAGCCTAACAGTAACCGACGAGCTCTATGCGCGTTAACAAACGGCACTGTGCGTCAGGCCTTCTGTGCCGACGACACCTTGTCTGTAAGCCCGGACTTCATCTCTTTAAGCGCCGGAGGCACTTTTGCTTTTCAAATTGATGCCGGTTCAAGCTTTGCGAACGGTTCTTTCACTTTGTTCCCAGGCGACTTGCTTTCGAGTGCCACGGCGGTCGGAGTGATTCCTATCAGTCTCAACCGATATTACTCACGGCAAATGAAAAATGCTCTAACGAACGCCGGTGGTTCGTTGTCGGCATCTGGCTCACAGTCCGCCTCATGGACGGTCCCTGCCGGGATGAACCTGCCACCGCAACTCATTGACCGTAATATCGGATTTAGTTACATCGCAAAAAGTGGTGGAGATGCGTTAATAAGTCAAGCTGTTGTAATTAGGGTTTTACCTTAATCATAATCGCTTCAAAATCTTCGGACTCTAAATAGCCTTGTAGCCAATTATTTAAGAACGACCAAGACTGTTCATCAAACCACGTTATGTCGGCAATTCTAAACTGCCGCACAAACGGTGCGATGCAAATGTCGGCTGCGCCAAACTCATCTCCAGATAAATATTGTTGCTTTGACAGCAACTCATTGAGCCTTAATAAAAAAACACTCCCCGCCGCACGGTGTTTATTTGAATCAACATCTTCATATCGAGTTGCGTATTTATAACGATCTAGGTTGTGCTTAAATTCTCCGTCACATTCACCGACTAATTGCAAAGCGTGCTCATCAACACTCATTGCCCACTTTACTATTTCAATACTTTCGTCGATTACCACACCGTCACTTAACACCAGCACCGGCACTGTTCCTTTCGACGATACCGCGTACAATTCTGGCGGACGATTGCTCAACTCAATTTCTTGAATTTCGACATCGATACTAGACAAGCGCAACGCCAACCTGGCGCGCATTGCATACGGTCAGCGTCGAAACGAGAATAACTTATGCATTAACTGACCTTGGCTATTAAGGCCGAGCGATAGGAGTAGTTGGTTTCACTCATGCCATATCTTAGCGCCGGTAAAACCAAGATAATCCTGTCGATACAAGCAAGGGCAATATATCATGAAATCTACTGCGCTCTTTTCGGCACACTATTCTGCTGAGCTCCCAAATAGATGCCGAAAAATACCAACAAAGCTCCGATTATCTCTATTTGTCCAGGCCGGCCATCGCCGGCAAAAACACCAAAAAACATCGCGAATATCACGCCGACGAAACCAATTTGTGTAGCGCGCGTCGCGGTGTGATATCGCAACCCGTGCGTCAAGCACACCTGACCACCCTGCGTGCCCACGCCCAATGCCAGCAACCACCACCACTCGATGCCGGCCGGCAAACGAAAGTCATTTACACCAAGCGCTAGGCATAGAGGAATCGAGACTAAAGGAAATGCCAGTACGATAATAAGTGGTTTTTCGGTTTTACCTAAAATGCGGACTAAGGAGTATGCAATCGAAGAAAAGAAAGCCGTCAATAGGCCAAAAATGATGCCGTCTATTGGCGCGTTGGCAGAGAAACCTTTAATGAAGGCAATGCCCACTATCGCCAACAATATGGATATGATGCGTTGCGTGCTGTGTTTTTCTTTTAGGACTACAATGCCGATGATCGCCGCAAAAATCGGCGTGGTGTTATAGATTGTCACCGAAGTGCCGAGTGGCAATCGCGCAATTGCTTCAAAGTAGCACACCAGTCCACCGAAACCAAAAATCGAACGCAATAACAACATCCACTTGCGGTTGGCGCGCAACTGAATACCGGCGGCACGCAAAGCGTAAATGGTCATCACCACCGAGATCAAACTGCGAAAGAAAACTTTTTCGAACGCCGGAATCTCTGGCAGCATTTTTGCCGACAGCGCCATCACCGAAAAGGACGCCGCGGATGCGACCATCCATAAGGTGCCCTGATTAAATCCCTTTACCGTTTTCATCTGGTGTCCACCAACCATGAGACATTCCAACAGTCGTCCAGAATGCATGAGGGTCACTATCTGGTGTAATCAAAATCGCGCCACCAACGCCATCGAAAAAATCGCGCACCCGCTCGAGCATCACCTGCAATGCCTCGCCCGGTTCTTTACCAAAGCGGACGGCATCTGATAGGCGAGCTGCGAATACAGATCGCATAAATGCTTCGCCAACTCCGGTGGCACTTACTGCACAAACCTCATCGGCATATGTTCCGGCACCAATTAACGGTGAATCGCCAACGCGTCCAGATTGTTTTCCCATCGTGCCGCCGGTAGATGTTGCAGCAGCTAAGTTGCCATCGGCGTCGCGAGCTACTGCACCGACGGTGCCGCCCGCAAAGTTCGGCGACTCACCTTGATCAACAACGCGGTGCCATTGCAAGCGCGCAGCTTCGGTAGTCAACTCGTCTTCGGGTACTCGATTAAAACCATTACGCTCGGCCCACTCTGATGCTGGCTGACCCACAAGTAACACCTCGGGTGCATGCAACATTTTGCGCGCTATTTTCACAGGATTTGGAAAAGCGTCAAGCGCCGCCAAACCAGCGGCGTCGCGCGTTTTGCCGCACATAATCGCAGTATCTAAGGATACGCGACCACTGCGCGTTAAGGCACAGCCCACGCCAGCGTTATAAGCCGGATTGTCTTCCAGCACCGCAACCGCCGCCGTGACCGCATCAATCACCGAACCACCGGTGCTAAGAATTTTTCCGCCGGCGAGGGCCGCCAACCGACAACCTTCGGCATGTGCTGCGCGTGATGCTTCAGGAACATCGCCGGCGCCGCCGTGAACTAGAACTAATGGAGTGCTCATGAACAATATTCTAGCGTAGTGCTGTTAAACTTCTAGAGCATTGACACACGCTCCCACCGATTACTTAGTCGCCCCGACGATCCGCCTCGATAAAGGCGAGGGGCTCGCCGAGGCTTTACGTTGCCTGCGCGAATTCGACCCGCGTATTTTTCTTATCTTTGGCGGTGATGCCGAAGACGTGCAATGGCTTCACCAGACTCTCGAAGACCAAGCTGGGCACCCTATTCTGTTGGCTGCCGACCTTGAACGTGGCGCTGGACAACAATTCGAAGGCTTAACGCCATTGCCAGATGCGTGGGCATTAGGCTTGCTTGGGCCTGAAGCAGCTTACGAAGCTGGGCATCGCACTGCCGCCGAAGCTGCTACCGCCAACGTGCGCTGGATTTTCGGACCGTGTTTAGACTTGCACCGTACTGGACCTAATGACATCTCTTCACCGATTATTGCCAACCGTGCATTCGGTGGCGACATTCAACGCGTAATTGAATGTGCGGGTGCGTTCATTAAAGGTGTTGTCGATGCGGGCGGCATCCCATGTGGTAAACACTTCCCAGGACATGGTGCGTGCGCACAAGATTCGCACACCGAGGTGGCCGTCTCATTCGACGACATCACCCCACACCTTGAGCCGTTCAAGGCTTTAGTCGCGCACTTGCCAAGCATCATGGTTGGGCATATTGAGTTTCCAATGATTGACGAGACCGGCGCGCCGGCATCGCGTTCAAAGACTATGATGGATATTTTGCGCAACGATCTTAACTATAACGGCTTGGTAGTTACTGACTCCATCAACATGACCGGCTTCGGTGAACCACAAGAAGAGTTGGCTGTCGAAGCAATTGCTGCCGGCGTCGATTTGTTACTCGACCCTAAGGATCCCGTGGCTTTAGCCATGACTTTACGCGATGCTGTAGCACGTGGTGATCTCGATGAAGAGCGCGTGCACCAAGCAGTCGGTCGCATTGACAAATTAATTCGTTTGTCACTCGACACCGAGCCAGCAAAAACTCGTCCACTAGTATTGGGTGGTGGCATGAAGACTTTGATGCGCCCCTTGCCCGGTGGCTCAGGTGGACGCTCCCATCCGCGGCCTGATTACGCCTTGAATTTAGCGTCTACTCCCGACGCAGTCCGCTTCCTCGAAGAATGGGGGGTGCCTATATACCAAGCCGACGAAGAACCGCCAGCCGATATCGGTAAAGCGTTGTTGGTATTGTGCGGTGCGCGTGAAGGGCATGGTCTGCCAGACATCCCGGGTAATTGGCTCGAAGCAATTCACCAGCAGCATCCGCGCCTTTACATGGCCGGCTCACCAAACTCTGCAGAGATCGCGCCGGATTCTTCGCGTGGCTGGTATGTTCCTGGCGTTTCTCCGGCATTGCTCGGAATGTTGCTCACCGCTGATGAGCAATAAATGGGTAGATTCGAAACATTAGATTGGATTGCCGTCATTGGCTACATCGTTTTTGCGATGGCTGTCGGTATTTATTTAACTAAGCGCGCTTCGAAATCGACAACCGATTTTTATCTTGCCGGTCGCTCTCTTAAATGGTGGGTTGCCGGCACTTCACTTGTCGCAACTTCTTTCGCTGCCGACACGCCATTGGTGGTTAGTGGTTGGGTTCGCAGCTCGGGCATTTCGCAAAACTGGTTATGGTGGGGAATGGCCGTCGGTGGTTCGTTAACATTCGTGGTACTCGCTGCATGGTGGCGACGCCTCGAAGTCACAACCGATGCCGAATTCATTGAACGCCGCTACTCGGGTAAACCTGCAAGTTTTTTACGCGGCTTTTACGGATGCTATCACGCACTCATAACAAACACCATCGTTTTAACCTGGGTGCTGCTTGCGATGTTAAAACTAGTGCGCGTCATCCTCGGTGCCGAAGACGATAGTTACGACATCTACATAGTCGGCGGCGGCCTAGTTTTAGCCTTGAGCTACTCCTTCCTTTCTGGGTTGTGGGGAGTCGTAGTCACTGACTTAATGCAGTTCGCGCTCGCGATGTTTGGCGCGATTTTGCTAGCCTATAAATCTATCGACGCTCTCGGTGGCTTCACTGCGGCCCAACAGGCTTTTGCCGAGCTTCCACGTGCAACCACTTCAATTATGCCATTAGCCAACGAGGACGGGCTTTCTTGGCGCAACATCGCTTGGTGGTCACAGGGCTTCGGAGCATTTTTCATCTTTATTGGCATTCAAGGTTGGCTAAATAAAAACGCGGACGGCGGCGGTGCTGGCGTCCAGCGCTACTCGGCATCGCTTGATGAAAGTCATGCGCGCAAGGCTGCCTTATGGTTCAATATTGCGCATTATTGCATTCGGCCATGGCCATGGATTATCGTTGGCCTTGCGTCATTAATTTTGATTGACCCGACTACCCTGCCAATAATTAATGGCAGCGTTGATCACGAGGCCGCTTACCCAATGATGATGGCGCAATTATTGGGCCCCGGATTGTTCGGACTATTGTGTGCAAGTTTTTTGGCGGCTTTTATGAGCACCCTTGATACGCATTTCAATTTAGCATCGGCGTATTTAGTAAATGACGTCTATCGCCGTTTTGTTCGCAAGGATGCACCAGACAAACACTACGTTTGGGTCGGACGCTTCGCTGAAATATTAATTGGTATCATCGCCGCTGTCTTCGCCCTCCAAGCAGATAGTATTGCAAACCTGTTTACCTTCTCGCTCTCGTTAATGGGCGGACTTGGTCCAGCATTGTTGTTGCGTTGGTTTTGGCGACGCGCAAATGTTTACACCGAGTTTTCTGCATTGGCGACATCAACCACCCTTACCTTTGCCACTAAAGGGCTAGGGTTCGAGTATCCATTCAGTTACATGGTTGTTGTTCTCGGATCACTAGCCATAGCCACCCTAGTAACACTGCTTACCCCGCCGGCCGACGAAGAAACCCTACAGCGTTTTTACTCGACCATCCGCGCCGACGAAGTGTCCAAGCCACATTTCTTCGGAGCCTGGGCAGGCGGCATTGCACTCATCTATGGCCTGCTACTCTCAATAGGCTGTTTTTTACTCGGCAATCCATTCCTAACGCCTCTTTTCTGCGCAATCGGTGGTGCGATTATGTTGCGCATATGTTGGCATAAATGCATCGATGCTTAGTAGAATAAGCCTATGGCATTCTTCACATCTACTGCGCACACAAACTCTAACGCCGTCGTCAATTCGGCTGCCAGCGACACTCTCGAACAACGCCTAGCCTTTCTGCGCAAAGTCTACACCCTATTCAGCTGTTCCATGGTCGTATGGATGGGCTCTGCCTTGTGGGTATCTACCAACGACAAAATGCTCGGCATGGTGATGGGTATTTTCGGCAGTGGTTTCATTGGCCTGTTAGTCTTCATGGCAGCCTTATTCGGATTGCTACACCTAACCCGCAGCACTGCCCCGCCAATCAATTACATCGGCCTCGCTTTGTTTAGCATTCTCGAAGGATTCGTAACGGCACCATTAATAAAATACTCGCTTATGGCAACCGGTGGCGAAGGGCTAGCGATGACCGACCCAAGCAATGTCGTGTTGCAAGCATTCGTCCTCACAGGAATGGTGTTCGGTGGCTTAACGACCTATGCATTAACCACAAAGCGCGATTTTAGTTTTTTAGGGGGCGCATTATGGATGGGCTTCTTCTTACTGTTCGGCCTTGGCATTCTTGCGATGTTCGGCATCGGCGAGTCAATGCAAATGGGCTGGGGCATCTCTGTGGCATGGGTTTTGTTAATGGGCGGCTTTGTGTTATATGACACACAAAACATCATGAAACGTTACCCGTCAAACATGGCGGCAGCCGCTGCGGCAACTCTCATGATTGACTTTATCATTATGTTTCAGCGCATCTTGATGTTACTTTCACGCCGCGATTGATACTCACAGCATCCATTCTCCTCTGCGCCCAGCAATTTGTTGGCGCCTGGAGTTTCGCTGGCCCATATAGCGAAGCCAAAGAGATTGCTGCTATTGAAAAAATAATTGCCGGTGGCGGCGCCCTGAATGGATTCAAGGCTCATGAAGCCAAAGCGTTTTATGGCCATTTTGATGTTGCTTATGATCTTGGACAAGAATCCGTTGCTTCAGTTTTTTACCAACACAAAATAATCGCCAAAGAAGACAAGGTATGGCGGGTGCGAATGGGCAGCGACGACGGATTGAAGGTTTGGTTAAATGGCGAACTAATCCTTCAGCACGAAGCAGAGCGTGGCACTAACCCATCCGAAGAACATCTACTGCTCCCATTAGTCACAGGTGATAATTATCTAGCAATCCGCGTCATTAATACTGGCGGTACGTGGTCGTTTTCCATTAACGACGAAAAGCTCGCTAACCCTATTGAGGTCGACCGCGCCATTCGCCGTGGCACCGATCACTTAATTCAAGCGCAAGCGCTTGATGGTTCTTGGGGCTTCCACAAAGGCGCCTACCGCAACGGTGCGACCTCACTCGCTGTTTACACCCTGTTAAGTTGCGGAATTAGTCCGCAATCCGCAACGGTGCAAAAGGGATTAAGTTTTATTAGCGCGACTTATCCCGAAAAAACTTACTCGGCCGGTTGTCAGCTCATGGCACTTGCCGAGCTAAACGACCCGCAGTACTACGAGCAAATGGAGGTCATCGTTTCGGACCTCATCTCCTGGCAAGAGCGCAATGGCATGTGGGCCTACCCCGGCGGCCACTGGGATTTGTCTTGTACCCAATTTGCGATTCTCGGCCTATACGCGGCAGCAAACATCGGCATCGATGTTCCGGATAAAGTTTGGCGTGACGCCATTGAGGGCATTTTATTGTGTGAAACCGAGATTAAAGGCAAAGCCGCGCGGCGCATCTCGGGCTTCCGCTACCACCCTGGCTACTCGGCTACCGGCACCTTGGCGATGACAGCCGCGGCAGTAGCGTCGATTGAAATTTGCCGGCAGCAACTCGGCGGAAAATATCCGCAAAAGTTACGCAAGAAAGCTGCGTCCGCAGCGAAAAGCGGTTTGGCTTGGATCACACAAAATTTTACTGTCGCGCGCAACTTCGGCTTTAATGGCCACCGCTACTACGCGATCTATGGTCTCGAACGAGTTGGCTCCATTCTCGATCTCAGCAAGTTCGGCGAGCACGATTGGTACAATGAGGGCGCAGGTTTCTTACTCGATGCGCAGCACACGAATGGCGGATGGCCTAATACCACCGTGGACTTCGCTGATACTCTATATTCACTCCTGTTCTTAAAGCGCGCAACCGCTCAGGCAGCGATTACGGGCGAATACGAGGTTAGATCCAGCAACGAAGTTGTGTCCGAAAATTTAGATGGACGCCTGCGTTTGCACGTAAATAATGGCGATCCAGTGGTCATGTGGACTGCACTGCCTGATGGCCTAAAGACTACTGCGGTAACTTATGCGATAAGGCGTCACGCTAACGCCCCGTGGCAGCCTATTGGCGAGTCCTCCGCAAACCGCTTTGCGTATACGCATTCGTTCCCTGGCGTCGGCAAATGGTTGGTGCGCGCCGAATGCGTCGCTGACGGCCAACAGGTTAATTCTACCGATGTGGTTTACTACTACGTACCAAACCTTCGGCCAGATGACACCTCCTATGGCGATGACGAATTCGAAAACTTAATTTCTGTGAGCCGGGCGACCGTAACAACTTCGACAGAAGTGGCTGACTACTTCGGAGGCAAACAGCTCGTTGATGGCAGCCTAAGCACACGCTGGTTCTGCAAAGTTGATGACGCGCTACCAGAGTTTACTATTTCGATGCGCAGGTCAGCGAAGGCTACTAAACTTTTGTTTAGTCATATCTACACGAGTCCGTCCAACATCGCAGACCGACCTCGACCTACCGAAGTCGAAGTTTATATCAATCACGAAAAAGACCCGATTGTGGTTAGCATTAATCCCGATCAATCTCAAAAAACAATTTATGCTTTCGAAAAGAAGAGGAGTATTACTAAGTTGCGTGTAGTAATTACGAAGGTTGTCGACGGCACTCTCGGAAAAGCCTCTATCGGCTTTAGTGAAATAGAACTGCAGCGCTAATCGCCAGCACCAGCGAATCCGCTGCGACTGTGGTCTTGGTATTCGCGAATTAATTTATAAAAGTCTTTCGGTAGCCCAAGTCGCGTTCTTCGCAGGCGTTTGGCATAGCGAATAATGCCAACAGGGTCAGCAAAAAACAACACTGGTGACGGCCATCCGCCGATTGATTTAGTTATCTCCAAATCATTTTCGGTTTTATTGTGCTTAGCAAACACGGGTCGCTGCGGAATATCTAACTGACCCAGTGAGGCCATGTCGAAATCATTAGGCAACAATATTGTCAGTCCCTGAGCTGGAGCATCAATTTCCCAATTGTCCAAAAACTGAGTTAGATTTTTCTGCAAATGCTCGATGTCGGTTTTTGCAAACAACATTATTGCCGTTCCAGATCCTGACAATGGCACTCCGTTCATCGGCAAGCCGACTAGCTGACGCAATTTAAATTCTCCGGTACGCTGACTGTCAAAGCCCCACCCTTGTGCATGAGCGAACTGACCATGGGCCAAACGGTCGAGACGCTGCACTTTAACATCGATTACACGCATTGCACCGGTGGTCGTGTAAAACCCGATGCGTCCATAAATAGGGCGACTGTTTAATAATGTAGTACGTTGCACCAACTTGCCGTCAAAATAAATTTCTGCACTAGGCCCATCGACAATAATTTCAAAACCAAAAGTAGTGCCGGTCTTGTCAAATCCGACCCCGCCACGCTTGGCTCCTTCACGTACGAACGATGAGGTGAGCGACCATGACAAGCCAGCGTTGGATTCCGTTTCTTCGGTTTCACCGACTGAATAACGGTAATCGCCACCTGAAAATGAAAGTCGTGTATTGCGGTCGCGGCGATTCCAGCCGAAGACAATACCGCCATTAAAAAAAGTGGTGGTTTGTTCAACCTTGCCGCTAATTTTATAACGACCTGGCTGCTGCCACTCATCGGAAAACACTACCGCTTGCCGCTGGAAAGCAGTGCGATCCATGGTGCCCGTGTCGGTGCGTGCCTTATCACGACCTACGTGTAAGTCACCGAGTAATTCGTCTAGAAACCACATGCCAACACTACGCTTTTTATCTAAGCCATTCAATGCAAACTCTCGCCACTCGCCACTACTTAAAGCAACTGCTGGTTGCACAAAAGGTGACTGCTGTAGTTCGTTTAGGTCGACGAATGTTAGGGAGTTATTATTCGTTAGCCCAAAAGTTGTCGCATAACGTTGGTGATCTGAGGCTAGCGCCGCCGCAGTGACCAGATACTGCTGTCTAGCAAAGTCGTTTGATAATTGTGCTAAGCCATCAAGCCACTCGATTGTTTTCGGCAAGTTTTTCGCCAGTGGGTTTGTTGAGTCATCACGCGCGAACTCTCGCAATGGCGAGTTGTAGCGCGGCCAATGTTGCAAGCACCACGCAGCGCGTGACTGATGAGTATCGTTTAGTAACCGTGCAAAGTCATCAAGCACGGCGTCGCTTGGCTCATCAACAACTAGAGCCCATTGATAAGCCAAATCAGCAGCACTGTTATTTACTTGATGCAATAACAAGGCTGCAACACGCGCTTGATCTTGACCAAACCACGGCTCAGTGCGGCCACGTAACCATGACCACGTTGGCTCGTCGTAAATCACTTCAGCACTTTCACCAGCAGGTCCACTAGGAGAAAAACGATTCGTCCAATCAGCTAATTCTTTCCAGTAAAACCCGCCAAGAAATTTACCATAGTCCGCTGCGAATTCTATTAAATCTGCGGGGCGTCCACCTTTGCCATCACAAAAGTACTCTTCAAAATGAGCTGCCGCCGAAACTTTAGAACGGCGCAAACTGTTTTGATAAGGCTCTAAGTTGTCGGCGAATAATTTATCGCCACCCTCTTCGAAGCCATTCCAGTAACGCAAGTAAATATACAGTGCATATCCGGCGGAGTAATTATCGCGGTACTCTTCGATATCGCCGCTCAGCAACTCACTTAGTTTATTGAAACCGCCATAGCCTTTTTGGGATACATCAAACATTGTGCCGAAACTAACGTAGTCCTCGACGAATTGTTCATCAATCATGAACCCATAGTTTCCACCCGTCCATACGGCTTTACCTTCGGCTAGCCAAGCTGGTAGCCCGCCATAAGTCGCTCCGTCAAAACGGTGAGTAAGTTCGTGCGTCAAGCCGTGACCCAATCCGGGTATGGTGCCGATGGTGAATTTAAAGGTGGTGATGTCTCCACCCTGGAAGCCGCCTACCCAATAGAAGCCAGCGCCTTCGGACTCGAGGCCGAATGATTCGGGAACGATACGCACTGTGCCTTGACGGCCATTAAATGGGTCTTGTCCGTAAAAGTTGAGCAACCGCTTATGATGCAATTCGATGGTAGTTGCCGTACCAAGCAAAGTGTTGTATCCGCAAGATGTTTCTACTCGGTACAACCCGGTTGGCGAAATACACACGCCAGGGTTTTCGAAGGATGAATGCCGCAATGTAAACTCACGCTGCTGGTCAATATCAAAATTTTCTAACTCTTCGATAGTGTAAACGCGCACCGAATCAAGCATCTCAGCACGCACTTCGCCAAGAACAGTTCCTGCCAATTTCTTTTCGCGACTAATGTTTGCTGGAGCCGGCCCTTTCAAATCTTTAAAGCCCGCCTGCGCCGCCATTCCGTTGATACAACGTGCGAATTTTAGAGCCAAACCATTGTCGTTCTTGCTTTGGGCAATGCGCATTTCTTTTGCCATCGCTTTAGCCACATCCTTTTGCGATTCACGACTTATTTTTAAAATGGGAGATAAGTTTTCTGGCAGCAATTTGGTCAACGACGGATTGTGCTGTGCCATTGTTGCAAGCAAGTCGCCGCTCCAGTTTGCCATCAACCAATCACCTACCTTTCTACCATGCAACATTCGATCGCGAAATTTCACCAACTCGCGAAATGCTGCGCCACGCTGACTGGCCAAAAGCGAAATTTTCTCATGCGGGTGTTCTTTGTACCGGCCACGGTCATCGGCTTTGGCAGAATATAAATAATTTACCCATAAAGTTTGTAAGTCAAGATTGTCGCCACACGATTCAATTAATAGCGGCACCAACTGGGCGGCGTCTGCCCCATTACTTAAAGCAAAAGAAAAATGACCGTACGCCTCAGCGTTATCGCCACCACTTAGTGCGCGGCGTCCGGCATCAATGCTCAAATCAACAGTTGATAGTTGTGCGTCAGCAGACGCGCAAATACAAACACAACATAGAGCGCTAGCAAAGAAGTTCATCTAGCGCAGTATAACTACTACCGAGGAAAGACTTAGCTTTATGACACGAACGAACAGGTGCCGGGCAGTGCATATGATGGCCCGTGATTATCGGCCGCTATTTTATTTTTATTTAATTTTGCGAGCGATATGGTTACTTTAATTAATTAAGGAGGTATTATTTGACAGATGAAACTCGTCGCCGCCTTACTCGCCGTCAGCAGCCTTCTCGTACCGTGTTCGGCTCAACAAGCCGATCTCGAAGCGGAGTTGCTCACACTAGAGGTATTGCGCCAAAACCCGCAGCGTCCTGATTTGGTGAACGGGCAGCTGTATTTGATTGCCCAGATCAACAGCGACGATTCGGCCAAGGCCCTGCATAAGTTGGTCGACAAACTTCCCGAGGAACACCGCTATATTGCCATTTCTGCGATCGGAGTAAATGACTCAGAGGCTGCTACTGAAGCTTTGCAGAAATTAGCCAAGCGCCGTAGCGATTTGCGAGTGCGGCGCCAGGCCATCCGTGTTTTAGCTAACGGCGACATCGAAGATTTAGAGTACTTACGAGATAAACGGCTAAAGTACGAATCTGATTTACGGGTGCGGGCGCTTATTTTGACTCTGCTCACCGAGCGGGATGTGCCTAAACTCGACAGTGCTTTTTTGCTGGCGGCAAAATCAAAGGACACCGTTTATGCTGGCGTGGGCCTCACCGGCATTGGCAAGCTTAAAATAAAACGCGGCCTACAGAAAATTTACTCGGCGCTTACCGACCCCGACATCCAATACCGCATTACCGCCTACACTGCTTTGGCGAGCTATGGCGGCAAGCAGCAATACACGGCCATTATCGACGGCATGCGAAAGGCAAACAATTTAATGATTTTGCCGAAACTTAGTGCACAGCTACAACGCGCGTCGACTGCCGAAGAAATCGGCGCAATCATTCGTGCAGGCAAGAGCACTGTCGACCTCGCAATCATCGAAACTTGCGTTAGGGCTTTGGTCGTTATTAGCAAGACCGAGCCACAACTTTGTATAGCTGCACTGCATGAATTCTTGGAACTACCAAGCGAAAAAATTCGCGGTTTGTCAATTGAGGGATTGGTTCAAATTAAAGCACCCCGCCTTCCACAACTATTAGTTGGGTATCTCAACCACTCTAGCCCACAAACTCGCGCGGACGCCGCATGGGGTTTAAGTCAGTTGGGCAACCTGCCGCCCGAAACCGAGATAGAGCTCGTAAAGATGGCCTCCAGCGAGCGTCCTTCGATTCGTATTCAAGCACTCAATGCACTGCGCTGGTTCCCAGATTCAGAATTAGCTTACCAAGTTATTAACGATTGCCTCGAAGACGAATTGTGGGCGGTGCGCTCGGTTGCTGTTTCAGCGCTCGCGCTATTCCGTCGCGACGAATCCCTCGCTCCATTGTTCTGGTTAATCGAGAACGAAGTCGGGCGTGTGCGTAGTGATGCATTGCGCGTTATCACTTTGTTGACCGGCGAAGATTTTGGACCATCAGTGCACACCTGGAAATCATGGTATAAGGATCAGGGCGATAACTACATTTTGCCGAGCAAAGAGCAGGCTGCCAAAATGATTGGTGACCGCAAAAATCACAAGAAGCATGGCGATACTGTTGCCCAAAGCGGATATCACGGCATTGCGGTACCAGCTGGCGGCGTGGTATTTATTCTTGATGTCAGTGGTTCGATGAACACCCGCTTCCCAACAAACGAAACCTACTACCAGCATTTCTCTAAGGCTTTAATAAAAACCGTACAAGCTCTAGGCAAAGATACCTCGTTTAATATTATTTTATTTTCTTCAGGCATTCGCACCTGGAAAAACGAGCTGGTTTCCGCCAACGAAGACAATCGAAATGCTGCCCAAAAATGGTTAAGGGAAGCTAGCCCTGGTGGCGGGACCAATATTTACGGTGCGTTAATGACAGCGCTTTCTTTTGACGAAGCGCAAACTATTTTCATTATGACAGATGGCGCTCCATCCGCCGGTGAATATCAAATGCCTGATTCTATTCTTGCCGAAATTAACCGCATCAACCGCGACCGCATGATTCGGATTCACACTATTGCTGCCGGTAGCGTACAAGCAGAATTTCTGGCTGATTTGGCGGCAACCAACGGTGGCAAAACAGTCGACCTGCGCAAGAACAAAGGCAAAATAGAGTAGTTACAGTGGATCTACTGTTACTCCTTGCTGCTCGGCTAGCTTGTATAGCAGCGGTCGTAATTGCAACAACTCTGCACGCGTTGTTTTAATCAACAACTGCCGGCGATATTTACCACGTATGCGTTCGATTGGCGGCGGAGCTGGGCCTAAATACTCAGTGCTCTTGCCAAAGCCTCCGTCCACAATTTGCCGCAACTCTTTGCAAGACTCATTTGCAACACTAATCGCACGTTGCTGATGCTGAGACTCGAAGGTAAGTCGCAATACATCACCGAACGGTGGGTAAGAGAAATCTTTACGCTCTTGCAACTCAGACAATGCGAATTTTTCATAATCGTGCTTTGTTGCGGCCAACAACGCTGGGTGACCTGGCATCCAGGTTTGAACAATCACCCGCCCACCTAAAGAGCTGCGTCCGGCGCGACCCGCAACTTGTGCAATCAAATTAAAGCAACGCTCGCTTGACCGGAAGTCGGGTTGATGCAGCGCGGTGTCGGCATTTAACACGCCGACCAATGTTACCCGCGGAAAATCTAAACCCTTCGCAACCATTTGTGTTCCTAAAAGAATGTCATACTTGCCATCGCCAAAATCACCTAGAGCTTGCTCATAAGACTCACGACGTAACATGGTGTCGCGGTCCATCCGTAAAATTCGCGCTTGCGGGAACAAACGTTGCACGCTGTCCTCTACACGCTCAGTGCCAACACCGATCATTTCGACCTTATGCCCACAAGTAGAGCAACACTGTGGCATCGGTTCTTCCTTTAAGCAGTAATGACACAGGGCCTTTTTGCGCCACCGATGGTAAGTCAATGCTACATCGCAAGTGCTACAAGAAATTGTTTTGCCACACGGCCGACAATACCATGCCGGAGAAAATCCACGTTGATTCAAAAACAGAATCGCTTGCTCTTTTTTCTCGAGCACCTCTTTTAGCCCATACTTAAGCTGCGACGAGACAACCAACCAGTGTCCTTTTTCGGCTTTCTCGACGCGCATGTCCACTAGTTTGACTGATGGCAACGAGCCGCCAGCAACACGCTCGGTTAAGCGCAACAACTGCATGTCTGGCGAGTCTTTTGCTGCTTGCCATGACTCTAATGACGGCGTAGCGCTACCCAAAACACAGACGGCCCCTTCAATCCGTGCTCGCTCACGGGCAACCTCCCGCGCCTGATAGCGTGGAGTTGATTCTTGCTTGTAAGTAGATTCGTGCTCTTCGTCCACTATGATGATTCCGAGATCTTGAACTGGGGCGAACAATGCCGAACGCGCACCAACGACAACGCGCAACTTGCCTTCGCGTATTGCCAGCCACTGGTCGTGTCGCTCGACATCGGTTAAACCCGAGTGCAAAACTGCGACCTCACCACAGCGGGCGCGAAAGCGCGATACTGTTTGTGGAGTCAAAGATATTTCTGGCACCAACACAATGCCGCCACGTCCTTGCGCAAGACATCTTTCTAAGGCGTGTAAATAAACTTCGGTTTTGCCCGAACCAGTGATGCCGTACAGCAAGAAATCTTGGTGTTGTTGAACATCAATAGATTTGTTTATGGTGTCGACGCAATCTTGCTGCGGACCAGTTAATTGCGGTGGCGTATCGCGCACCAACTCGACAGCAGCAAAAGGATTTAGGACGTCTGCCTTTTTATCAAACTTGACCCACTCTTTTTTATTAAGAGTAGTAAGCGGCGACTTTGACAAGCCTGTGCGATTGCAAAATTCGCGAACCTCCATGGGTCCACCGGCTTGTTGTAAATACGCAACCGCCTTCGCTTGCTTAGGGAATTTCGCCTCGAGACTTTGCATTTCTTCAGCAGCAGGTGAATAAATAAGTTCGACAGTTGGAATAGTGCGTCGCGTTCGATCGTGGCGTAAAGCTGCCGGCAACATCGCAGCCAAGGCCTGCCCCCATGAGCAGTAGGCGTTATCAGCCACGGTACGCGACAAACGCAGCAGCGCCGGCGTAACAAGCGGTGTAACGTCTAAACAAGAGTCAATGTCTTTGATGCGCTCAACTTCAACACCCGAGGGTGGAGCGTCGTCGATAGCCACCACCACGCCAATGATTGGGCGCCGTCCGAATGTTACCTTTACTCGGCAGCCCGGCTCGACGGGCTCGGCATGCTTGGGAATGTGATAGGAGAACTCACGGCGCACCGGAGTGTTCATCGCCACTCGCGCATATCGTCCGCCCGGAGCGGCGAACAGGGAGCCTTGAAATGCATCCATCGATGAGAATTGTAGTGACGCGCGACCCTGTTACCCTATGCCGATGCCAACATCTTCCCTTCCACTGCAAACTCCTGTGACTTTAATCACTGGTTGGCTTGGTGCTGGCAAAACCACTCTGCTTAACCGCATCTTGACCGAGAATCACGGGCAGAAATATGCTGTACTGATTAACGAATTTGGTGAACTTGGCATCGACGATCGATTGATTGTGCAGCGCGACCAAGATTTAATCGAATTATCTAACGGCTGCATCTGCTGCACAGTACGTGGCGACATGATTGACAAGCTGCTCAGCTTGCGAAAGCGGCGCTTCCCCCTTTTCAAGCGACGTCGCTTTGATCGCATCTTAATTGAAACCACGGGTATCGCCGAACCTGCCCCACTACTTCGCACTTTTTTGGTAGAAGAAGATGTCGCGACCTATTATTCGGTCGACAAAATAATTACGGTTGCCGACGCCCGAAATTTACAGCGGGCACTCGAGCATCAATCAGCCAGCGAACAACTTGCGCTTGCCGATACTCTGATTCTAAACCATACCTCCAATCTCAATCAAAATCAGATTGATGTTGCGAGTGAAGCTGTGCAGGCAATCAACCCTGACGCCACCCTACTGGTTAGTGAAGTGCCAACAATTGATTTGCGAAACGTGCTTGCCGCCTCTAACGTAACTTTCGCAACCACTCAATCTGCCACGCATAGCCACGAGCATTCGATTACAACGATAAGCATTTCATCCGACAATGCGCTCGACGAACTTAAAGTGCAATTATGGCTCGACACCTGCGTGCAACAACTCGGCGAAGACTTGATTCGTTACAAAGGGTTTTTAAACATCGCCGGCATCGAATACCGCTGCTTACTACAAGGCGTTTACGATCTTTACAAAGTTAGCGCCGACGGTGAGTGGCCTGCACAACCACGCAACGAGATTGTATTCATCGGCCACAACCTCGAACAAGAATTTTTCGATCGCGGCTTCGCCGCCGCCCTCGCGCCCTAAGGTTGCGGTAATGATTCAAGCGTGCTCAATAAGGACGCTTCGAATTGTTCGCGCTGCCAATCGTTTAGCTGGACCACCCTGTTCAACTCTTCGGACGACTGCGGCAAAGCATGCGCAATTTCTTCGAGTTGGCGGCGGTGCATCAAGCGTTCGCTCGGCAAATCTAATTCGCTAGCTGTCGCTGTGCGCCATGCCTTTAACGCATCAGTATTATCGCGACGAATCTGCCGCGCACGACGCTCTTCTTTGCTAACTGTGTTGGCCTTCATTTCTATGACATCATCTTTAACGCTGCCCAGCAGATCAAAGATTTTGTCGCCGTTGCGCTTAGCTATCTTCCAACCCACACCTTTGATTTCGGCTAGGTCTTTTGTTGTGCGCGGCGCCAATTCGGCAATGCCCAATATTCCGGGATTGCTCATTATCTTAAACGGTGGCACGTCTTTTTTGGACGCCGCTGCTTCGCGCCAAAGAAACAACGCTTTCAACTTCGCCAGCTGACTTGGATTTAATTGTTTTGCACCCTTCATCTTCAGATAGCGGTCGGGATTTGACTCGGCGGGTATTAATATCTCACGCATCTGGCGATCAAATTCGCCATATGCGGCACCGGTCATATTTTGCTCCTCGAGCTCGGGCACTAACTTGTTATACACGTCGACCAAAAAATGCGTGTCGATGCGCGCATAAGCAATCTGCTTATCAGAAAGAGGGCGCTTGCCCCAATTCGAACGCTGTTCATCTTTAGACAACTTTATGCCGTAGTAACTTTCGATAAGTGCAGCCAAACCTGTTTTTTGATGGCGCAAAAATGTCATTGCCACCTGCGTATCAAACATACCTTTGACGTCGACATTCATGTCTTTTTTGATTAGCATTAAATCAAATTCGGCGGCATGAAAAATTTTAATAATCTCTGGGTCTGACAGCATCGGTGCCATAATCTGCATGTCGTCGCCAAGCGCGAATGGATCAACAATCCAATCTTGACTATCTGTGCTGACTTGCATCAAACACAGGCGCTCGTGGTAAGCGAAAAACGAATTCGCTTCGGTATCGACACCGATAACGCCGGCGGCCTTCCATATTTCTAATGCCTGGGCTAACGACTCGGCGTCGGTAACCATTATCACATCAGGCCAATCACTGGGTATTCTACTCGGCATTGGCTCTAGCTTAACAGATGACTAGTGATGGTTTAGCGTGACCACACGTAAACTGGTGTTGTCATTGCATTCACTGTCCACGGTGCGTTGTGGATATCAGCGCGATACCAGAATGAACTAGTGGGTACGGTATCAGTGATTTGCACTGAACCCCCGCCGGTGTATCCGCTCTGACGGAAAACCTCTACTTCGCCGCCGCCAACAGTGCCGCGGTAAATCGTAATTTCGGAACTGTATGTGCAATTGTAGTCAACGTTGATATTAATCTGAATGTTATTCGGAATACGCTGCACGAATGCGGTGCCGCCCATGGGTAAAGTTCGCGCGCCATTAACCGTTTCAATGCCAAGCTCAAGGAATGGTCCATTTGAAATGTAACTACGCCCAGCCTTTAACGCATCGGTCAAACTTTGGTGAGTTAGTGCGCCTTGCACATAAGTATGGATGGCGCCAAAATCAACTGCGGTGTCGTGAGTGTCTGAACCAGAGTATGGATACAGCAACTTGCCTTCTGTTAAACGGTCAATCCACCAATCTCGTTGATAGACCTGCCATTGATTGGCGCCTTCAGAACCGTTCCAGACTTCAACGCCCCAAGTACGATTGCGCTCTTGTCCGGCAATATCCTGAACCGAGTTGAAGCCCCATGAGCCTGAATTCGGATGGTTGATGCTAGTGAAGCCACCTTCGCCGCGAACGGCAATCGAGTTGCTCTTTTGACCAAACATTGGATTGTCACAAAAATCTAGGAAGCCGTCTTGGCCACCAGGCTTGCGTGACGAAATGTTATGCGCGCCCATGTGGTGCACATCATGCGCACCCCAACCTAAAGAACACAACAAATCGGCGCTATCTGATCCACTTTGTGGACCTTGCTCTGCACCCGAGATCTCGGTGCTCGCCAACATAACAAAAGTGTTATCTGAGAGGCTTTGTGACTCGGTGAGCACAGCATTAAATTCTGAGGTGCTATTGATGCAGTAAGAATGCGTTGTCGAACTGAAGAAATCCATACCTAGCGCCTGGAACTGCGGCTTAAGATCGGCGTTAGAGAAAGCGCCACTAATGTTGAATGACTCGGCAGAACATGAGTCGCAGCCGCCAATCGCTTCATCACGACAGTTGTGAACGTGAAGGTCGCCGGTTACCCACGCGCCTGTACCTGTTCCGCGGCTCGCATAAGGAGGTGACATATAGGGTGACAGCTTAGTAATGTGATGCGTAATCGCCACCGAGCTAGAGTGCGCCCCACCATTCCATTGCGCAATAATTTGGACAGGGGCGACATCTCCTGTCTGAGAATTTGCACCGAACAGTGCGTTTAGGTCTAGTTCAAAGAGAACATTGGTCAGTTGCGGTGACCCTGCAGCTTGCAGTTCGCGTACATTTTCAATGATGGTGCTGATCGTGCGGGCCTCTGCTTCTGGACTGAGGGCCTTCCAGTCTTCAAGTGGGATGTATTGGCGCTTAGTATGGCGGTGAGATATGTCGGGGTCTACCATCTCAAGTGCGAGGTAAAGATCTTGGACAAAACCTTGGTCTCCGACTAGCACTTCATCAAATATTACAACGTCTAGCACTTGTCCCTCTGGGGTTTGCACCGTCAGCGACTCTAGGGCTACCGTGTTTTCACCCGGGTTGTACAGCTGAACCTGCATGGGCACCACCCCGTCGGTGTTGCGGACCGATTCCATTAGCCCATAGGGATAAATAACTAGTTTTGACTCGCCGAGAGTCAACTCTAAGCTATCGCTAGCGACCACGTCTTGTTGGAAGGCAATGCCAGCGCCAAGCGCGGCAACAAGAATAAAAGGTAAAGCAATGTTGCGCATGGACTCAAATATAGCATAAAAGCACGTATTTATCGTACAAAGTCCCAAATATGTTGGTATATTTATTGGAACGCGATTGGGTTAACGCCGTCGAAGAATTATCACCTAGCGTTACTGCAAAACGCATTCATTTCCATTCCACCAAATAAATCATGAACCTACTACGTTGGCTAACTGCCACTGCTGCCATCTTGCTACTTGTGCAAGGCGGTAATGCATGCATCGAAGAGCTAGATCTCCAAAAGATTGTTTCCAAAACAGACGTTGCTGTCCACGGAACCATCACTGACGTCCGTACTGTAAAGTACACGCCAGAAAACGATGATCGACTCATTTACACAATTTTAACCATTGAGGGCGTAAGCCTTTACGACAACAGCCCTATCACTGTCGATGCTGCTTTCTTGGGCGGCACCTTCGAGGGCGAGTCAATGATGGTTACCTCAATGCCGGCTCCATCCGAATACCGCCTCGGCAACGACGTGGTCGTCTTCAGCGGTGAAGTACAAGGATGGGGTCCTGAAGTCGATCGCTGTGTTTACGCAGCTATGGGTGGTATCTACCGCACAGTCGATTCTCGCAAAGGGCAGGTTGTTCTTGGCAAAGGCAAAGGTTTTGCTGTCGAAGACAATCAGCTTGTAGCAAACCTAATTAACAACATCGCTAGAGTTTCACAGGAGGCCAAATAATGAAAAACATTCTACGTCTTTCAACTGGTGGCCTGATTCTCGCCGGCGCTTCATTCTTCGTGATGGGCGATTCTGCGATTGGCTACTCAACTATCGGTGGTAGCCTTAACCTGGGTCAACGCGACTTCCGCGTTTATGACAACTTTAGCGGTAGCCCTGCGAACAACAACACGACCAATCATTCAAACTGGCCGGGTTACACTGGCGCAGAACTAGCTATCTGGAAAGGTGGCGCAGAATGGAACTCGCGCGCACACGGCGACGGTTCTGGAGATGGCGCACAAAGCGTTGTTGGTTCTGGTGGCGCAAACATGACTTTCTTTTGGGAAGGAATGGCTAGCGGCATTGGTGGCAGTAACGACAACATCGTTTCATCGATTAGTGGTTCAAGTGGCGGTGTTCTTGCCTACTGCGAAACCCCAATTAACGATGGTTGGCGCATCCGCTTCTACGGCGATGCTTGGTCATGGCAAGATGGCCCTGGCACTGTAAATAGTGGCATGGACATTCAGGGCGTGGCTTGTCACGAATTGGGTCACTCGCTTGGCCTTGGTCACTCTACAGCTGGTGGTAGCCCAACAATGAACGCTTACATTTCAGGCACTGGCTCCGGTCAGCGCTCAATTGCAAGCGACGATATTGCTGGTCTTAAGAGTATCTACTCAGCCAGAGATTCTAACATGCCATGGATTGACAACGTTGCTGTTTCTGGCAACACCGTAACAATTTCTGGTGGTGGTTTCTCGGCGTCAACAAACCGTGTGTGGATCATGAACGATTTACTCGATGGTGGTAACAGTGGTGGCGCTCACGAAACTGTAGCTGACGTGCCCTCATCAAACGGCACTAGCCTGACATTCCAACTTCCAGCTTCAGGCTGGGAAAGCGGATGTATCGCTGTTAAGCGGACCACAGGTGGCACCTACGGTAACTTGTCTGAAAGCCATCCGTTCGACGCTAGCGGCGGTGGTGGTGGTGGTGGTAACGACACTGCAAATTTAACTGCAAACACCTACACACCAAACATAGGTACAGGTATCACTTTTAGTTGGACTAACGCGCCAGCAAGTGCAGCCTACAACTTGGTTTACTCCTTTACTGACCGTAGCCCGTTCTTCAACACCTACAACGGTCTTGTTGGCAGTGGCACGAATACAGCTTGGGGTACAGGTTCTCTCTACCGCATAGTACCTAACCGCGCGGCAGGACGCACTGTATTCATCGAATGCCAGTACATTGCAGGCGGTGTTGTTTACGACACAAACACCATTCGTCTCGACGTTCCATAAAACCTTTAAACGTTTTTGCTACAGGTCGCAGTCTAAACTGCGACCTGTTTTTTTATTAATCGGCTAAAGTCGCAGCAGGGGTTGGGTCGATAAGGGGGTGAACCCATTAAAGCCCCATGACTTCCGCCGATAACCTACTTGCCTACGCCCAACGCTGTCACAGCGAAGGACGCTTTCTTGCTGCCGCAGACTTTCTTCTAGAAGCATTTCGCAATCATCCTGAAGACCCGAATGTGTCGCGTGAGTTAGGTAAAGTATTGCGCTCTGTTGGTGATACCGAAGGTGCGATAACTTATCTAAAGCGTTCATGGCAACACGACTCATCGTGTCCCGACACAGTTGCGGAACTTATTCTGGCACTTCATGAAGTGCACCGCGAAGACGAAGCCGTATCTGTTATGTTACGCTCACTTGAGGCTGGCCTTGACGAAACAGAATTCGCAAACTGCATTGTAGATGGCGCTTAGTTAGCGTAAACTGACTTCATGTCAGATCGTTGGAAACTACAATCATCGAAAAATCATGGTGCGTACCGGATCTTTTCGGTGCGCGAAGATTTTTATGGTCACCCTGCTTTAGAAAACGCTGCGTCGTTTTTTGTAATTGAGAGTAGTGACTGGGTTAATGTGATTGCAGTTACCCCTAGCGATCAGATTGTTTTGATAAAGCAATTCAGGCCCGGAGTCGGCGGAGTACGTTTAGAAATTCCGGGGGGCATTATCGACGACGGCGAAAGCCCGTCCGATGCTGCCGCAAGAGAGTTGCGCGAAGAAACTGGCTACCTTGGTGATCCCCCACAGTTAATTTGTGAGGTAGAGGCTAATCCTGCCATCCAAAACAATCGTTGCTTTTCATTTCTCATCAACAACGCGCGGCCTGATGCGACACGCAAGCTAGATTCAGGCGAAGTGATTGACGTGCAGTTGAGGCCTTGTTCAGAGCTAGATGCCATTATTGCGGACGGCGAACTGCAGCACGCTTTGTTACAGTTACCGTTGATACATTTCCTGCGACAACGTGATTCTCAATAATGCCTCAACAACAGTGCCCCCCTTGCCCAAAATGCGGATGTCCTCCGGAAGGCTATCTCGAATTATTCGAGACTGTTAATTGTGCGCGCTGTCAGCATTGCCAAAAAGAGATCAATGTACGAGAAATGGCACAGGTGTTGGGCAGTTATTCTGATGCTGAAATTGTTGCCGAGGGTGAAAAGACCGGCCGCTTGCTGTGCGACGACGACGACAGCGACCACGATTTTGGCGAATAGCGTAAGTCTGCCTATTCGGCAGTCAGGTTGTGGCACATTTATTGCTATTTACCCCTGTAAACATGTCTTTTCGTATCCTAATCGCCGATGACCAAGTTGACCAGCTAAACGCTGTTGTCGCTTTGTTAGGTAATGTCGAGTACACCATCGAGGTGGCTTACAGTGGGTCTGATGCGTTAAACATGCTGCTTAATAGTGCCTTCGACTTATCTTTGCTTGACATGCACATGCCAGGGCTAACCGGCCTCGAGGTGCTTGATCACCTTAATCAGGTGGGTAATACAGTGCCAAGCATCTTAATGACTGGCAAACCGTCGCGCGACATCGAGCTGGCCGCCCTTGAATTGGGCGTAATCACAATGTTGCGCAAACCAATCCCCGCAGAACTCCTGCGTTTAACAGTAAATCAAATTTTTACCAAAAATCATGGCTAAATCCGCCAAAAAAATTGCAATTCGTCCTCTTGGCGACAAAGTTCTAGTTCAGCGCCTCGCAGCAGCTGAAATCTCCGCCGGTGGCATCGTGCTGCCAGAATCAGCCAAAGAAAAGCCGGCTGAGGGCACCGTTATCGCTTTGGGCGAAGGTCGCTTGCTCGACGACGGCTCACGCTCCGGGTTCGCTGTGACGGCTGGCGAGCAGGTATTGTTTACCTCATATGCTGGCACCGAAGTTGAATGGGAAGGCGATAAGTACTTAATCATGTCTGAAAATGACATTCTCGGCATCATCGGTTAATAAATAGGTATCTATCATGGCGAAAAAAATTGCATTTGATCAAGAGGCCCGCGAGGGCATCCGCGCTGGCGTTAAGAAATTGGCGGCAGCGGTTAAAGTCACCCTTGGGCCACGCGGCAGAAATGTCATCCTCGAGAAAAGCTTTGGAACACCTGTTGTCACCAAAGACGGTGTTTCTGTAGCTCGCGAAATCGAGCTTGAAGACACATACGAAAACATCGGCGCGCAACTCGTGCGTCAGGTGGCCGCTAAAACCGCCGACCTTGCTGGCGACGGCACCACTTCGGCAACAGTGCTTGCCGAGGCGATCTTCGAAGAAGGTCTACGTAACGTTGCAGCCGGCGCTAATCCAATTAGCCTCAAGCGTGGTATGGATGCTGCGGTTGGTGCGGTTGTTGAATTCCTTGGTAAAAAATCATCGAAGGTTCACACCAATCAAGAAATCGAGCAGGTGGCCACTATTGCCGCCAATAATGATGCTGAAATTGGTTCAAAACTAGCCGAAGCGTTCGAGCGCGTTGGGCGCGATGGTGTAATTACTATCGAAGAAGGCCGTTCGCTCGATACCGAAATCACTTGGGTAGAAGGCATGCAATTCGACAAGGGTTACTTGTCGCCGCACTTTTCAACAAACCTAGAAAAAATGGAAACCGTCCTTGAAGACGCCTATGTTTTAGTTTTCGAAAAGAAAATTTCAAACGTGCGTGATATGCTTCAAGTACTAGAGGCTGTTGCTAAATCTGGCAAACCATTATTGATTATTGCCGAAGACGTCGACGGCGAAGCGTTAGCTACTTTGGTAGTTAACAAAATGCGCGGCGTGTTTAAGTGTGCAGCAGTAAAGGCTCCTGGTTTTGGCGACCGTCGTAAAGAAATGATGGAAGACATCGCTGTGCTAACTGGTGCGACTGCATTGATGGAAGACTTAGGCCTAAACCTCGAAGGTGCGACTATCGATCAACTTGGCACCGCCAAGCGTATCGTAATCACCAAGGACGATACGACTATCGTTGAAGGTGGTGGCAAGAAGAAAGCAATCAAAGACCGCATGGAGCAAATTCGTGCACAAGTTGAGCGCACGGCAAGTGATTACGATAAAGAGAAACTTCAAGAACGCTTGGCCAAATTGGCTGGCGGTGTTGCGGTACTTAATGTCGGCGCAGCAACTGAGGCTGAAATGCAAGAAAAGAAAGCCCGCGTAGAAGATGCGCTTGCATCTGTACGCGCAGCTGCCGAAGAAGGTGTCCTACCGGGCGGCGGCACATCGTTACTTCGCGCGCAACCCGTTATCGCCAAACTCGAATTAGAGGGTGACGAAAAAGCTGGTGCCGAAATTATTTCCCGTGCACTTGAAGCTCCAGTGCGTCAAATAGCATCTAATGCGGGTGTCGACGGCTCAATCATCGTTGAAAACATTCGCCGCGAAAAGGCGTTTGCTATTGGTTACGACGCAGCCAAGGGCGAGTATGTCAACATGCTCGAAGCAGGCATCATCGATCCTACAAAAGTCGTGCGTGCTACTTTGCAAAACGCAGCATCTGTTTCAACGCTACTTCTTACTACAGAGGCAATCGTGGCAAACATTCCAGAGCCTGCGCCAGCTGTAATGCCTGGTGCTGGTGGCGGCGACCCAATGGGTGGTATGGGCGGTATGGGCGGCTTCTAAAGCTTAGCCTTTAATTACATCAAAATAGTGTAATTCAATGTCTTTACAGAGGAAGTCATCTTTGATGATTTCCTCTTTTACGTAGTCTGTGGACAAGTATTTCTTATTACAGTCGGCGAACACGGTTGCCACTGCAGCATTGTCGTCAGCATCGTAAGCTAGCATTAATGCGCCAAGCAAATTGGCTCCTGATGAAATTCCCACTGATAATCCTAATTCGGTTGCTAAACGTTGTGCCATGCAAATTGAATCTCCGTCATACACCGAAACAATGGGTGCAAGAGATTTGAGATCAACAATTGCTGGGATGAACTCGTCGCTGATACCTTGAATGCGGTGGCTACCCACCTTGTGGCCGGTAGTTAAAGTCGGCGAGTCAAAAGGCTCGAGTGGATGCACGCTTACTTCTGGAGCATGCTCACTCAAGTGGCGGTGCACGCCCATTACTGTACCACCCGTGCCAACACCCGCAACGAATGAGGTCAGTGTCGCGCCATACTCTCGCATTTGTGCAAGTAATTCTGGAGCAGTTGAATACGCGTGTGCTTCAACATTCGCATCATTAGCAAACTGCTGTGGCAAGAATACGTTTTCGTTTTCTGCCGCATACTTTTCAGTTAGCTCGATGCTACCGATGAATCCACCTTGCTCTTTCGAGACCGGTACAACCGTCGCCCCTAAAGATTTAATAACATCCGTACGCTCTTTGCTCATCCAGTCTGGCATTAAGATACGCACCTGGTGACCGAGAGCACTACCAATGCCGGCAAAAGCGATTCCGGTATTGCCCGAAGTGGCCTCAACGATAGTGTCGCCTGGCTTAATCGCCCCAAGCTCATATGCGCGGCGCATGATGTGTAACGCCATACGATCTTTGATGCTACCCGTGAAATTCCCGGATTCGAGCTTAACGAATATCTTTACCTGCTTACCTTTGACGCTGCAATGCAAAACCAAACAAGGGGTGTTGCCGATTAGGTTGTCGAGCGCGCTAAGTCGTTGCTCGGGCGTTGATTGTGGGACTGTGGTATTCAAAGCGCCCCCATTATAGTAATATGCAAAAAAAATGGTGCCGGGAACAGGAGTCGAACCTGCACGGGATTTTACTCCCACATGGCCCTCAACCATGCGCGTCTGCCAATTCCGCCACCCCGGCTATGAGGGAGGCAAATTTTAACGCGTTCTGAGTTTTAGTCTAGCTAATTTCAGAAAAATCACTCGCTTATCTCGGCAGACACTAACATTTCAACATGTCGGCGAGAAGAATGTAGCGCTACCGATATCGGTTCGAGCAATGTTAGTGGTAGCCATCCACGATTTTCTTGGTCGACCAACTGTTGCAAGCGGTCTTTTGAGCGTACATCGCGGGACAACAACTCGTTATCGATGTATGACTGCAACAGACCGTCCTCGATAGCGCTTAATGTTGAGCGGCCATCAAAGTGCTTGTTGCGCATTTCTTGTTCAACCTGTGGGCGTTGTGATCGCCACGCGCTTTCACGCTCTCGACGGAGCCTGTATTCCGCCGTAGCCTGAGCTACATCGCTGAACCATTGCTGTGCGCGGTGCGGCGAGAACCATGCAAAGAAGTGTGCGCCATTAGGGCTGTTGTCCAACTCGGATTTAAAGGATGGCAAAAACAATAATTGACGACGCTTCGCAGAAGGCTCACTAGCTGCGAGAAACGCTGTTGACATTATTTCGCTAGAGTATTTCGCTGAGTTTGTTATCACCAAAGTTTTTAGCGTTGGTACGTAAAGCAACATTATCTCACCCGTTCCGGGAACTATTTGCGATACAAAACTTGTGCCCACTGCGCCACCACCAAAGGTCACGCTTTGTACCTTTTGGTTCACATCGCCCGTAAAGCTTGCCCAATTTTCCTTCAGGTATTGGAATAGGTGATCGTAGGCGCCCATGTCGCGCACCTTGCCGTAAATCGCAAACAATGGGACTGGAGTGCCGTCGTGTAGCGGATCCGAAGCCATCTCGTCAAAATTGTTTTCGCGCAGACTGAAAGCAATGCCTTGACGATAAACACCACCGATGCTTTGCATGAGGTGCAACATGTTTTGATAGTCGCCACCGCGTGCAATTTCGGACTCCATCATTGAGCGTAGATCGCCTGGAACTAATGAGTAGCCCTCTGTCAAGAGCTTTGATACTTCTCCGGACACTGTCCCAAAAGCAAATGACTGCGCTGGAACCATACTAGCAAACTCTTCTATTTGCTTACGCTTAACGGAGCTGCCTTGAAGCCACTTTTGTTGATAGCCCTTAGCTTTTGCCAAATCGGTATCGCCGCCAAGGCGTAACTTTATTCCGTTATCTAAATTTAAGTAGCCGGCGCAGAAACGCAGTAGATTCATGTTAAATAGTCGATTCAAAAACTGCTCAGCAATACTATCGCTGTTTAATGGCGGCCAAACAGGTGCCGATGCTGAGTCGCGACCGAAGCGGAAAAATATTTCTAGAGGTGTTTGGTTCGGGCCGAGATAAGCGCTTACATTATCGTGAAACACCGAAGCTCGCGCTAATGAGTCTTGACCACCGCGTTTATCAAAGTCATTGGCGATGGTTAAAAATTCTTTTTCGGATGCTAACAACAATACATCTTTTACGCGACCAAGGTAAGCGTCTTGAAAACCAAACAATTCGAACTGCGGGATACGGTAAATACCTCTACCAACATCTTCGAACTTTAAAGACTCTGGTAATTTTTCACGTACAAAGTCAAAGTTGAGCATAGATACGCCGGCTTTAACCTTGAAGGACGCACGCATCATAATCACCCCCTTAAACTTACTGTCGAATGACGGTGCGCCGCGCCCTGCGATGACAAACTCGCGCATAAAATCTTCTTTCAGGCTCAGTCCAGTGGGCAGGTAATCGTTTATTTGCGAAAGACTGCTGAGCAACTGATCAATTTCGAAGTCTTCTGACCATTGCTTGAGCGCCCCACTCTCTTTTACGGGTGCATACTGAGAACTATTTTCTACGTCAGACCAAATCGCTGGCTCAGGGAACTCGTTGAAATGGCTACCTACATCTTGCCAGCGCACAAAGTAATCTACCTCGGAAGGTAAAATAGAGGCCGTATCGTCGAGGGTGTCTTCGAATGGGTCAAAGAAGAAACTCACGAAGAGTAAATACACCAGAAAAATCACCACAATTAAGCTAGCAGCGATTATCGAGAATCGACGAGAACGGAGAATGGCGCTAATGCGCTCGGTAACAGTGAAGTCAGACATTATGAAGTTATTTAGACGAAGTTAGAGTAAAATTCCGTCCACCTAATGGGTACGAATCATGTCATCAGCAAACAGCACAAAAATGGGCTCCTTTTCCGAAAAGATGGGGCAAATCGAAGACTCAGCCACCTTATCGGTGATGGGAAAGGTAAAGGGCTTAATTGCCCAAGGGGTTGATATTATAAATCTTACTGCCGGCGAACCGGACTTCAGCCCGCCACAATGTGTTAATGATGCTGCAATCAAAGCTGTTCAAAATGGCATGGGGCGCTACACGCCCTCGGCTGGCTTAATCGAATTACGCGATATCGTCGCTAAATCGATTCGCAATGAGATTGGGATAGAATATCAAGCCGAAAATGTCGTGGTCTGTAATGGCGCCAAGATTGCGATTGTACAGGCGCTAATGGCCATTCTTAACGATGGCGACGAGGTGCTCATCCCCTTCCCGTGCTGGACGTCATACCCTGAAATGGTCAAGCTTGCCGGCGGTGTACCTGTAATGGTAGCTTGTGATGAAAACATGTTGCCTGATATGAGCGCGCTTGATGCCGCATGTAACAAGCGAACTGTAGCGATTCTTATTAACACGCCATCCAACCCAACTGGTGTGGTTTTCCCTAAAGATTTCACGCGCGAATTAGGTGAATGGTGTTTGGCAAAAGGGCTACGCATCATTAGCGACGAGATGTATTGCGCGCTAACCTACAACGGCATCGAACATCACTCGCCGTTAAAGCTAGTACCTGAACTACAGAAAACCAGTGCCTGGATTGGCGGTATGAGTAAATCATTCGCAATGACGGGATGGCGAATGGGATTCTTCGCGGGCCCAAAAGACTGGGCCGCAATTGTCGGACGCATTCAATCGCAATTAGCTGGATCACCCAATGCCATTGCGCAACAAGCTTCTATGGCTGGGTTAAGCCACGGCATGGCAGAACGCGAAGCGATGCGTTTAGAGTTTGAAAAACGCAGTAAATTAATCGCCGCCGGGATTGATGCGATTGAGGGCATCAGCTGCCCCGAACCACAAGGTGCTTTCTATTGCTTCGTCGACATTAGCAGCCTCATTGGTCTCACTGATGAAAGTGGTATCACCATCAACAGCGGGGACGACTTCTCTAAGGTTTTACTTGAAGTGGATAAAGTGGCCACGATTGGCGGCAGCGCTTTTGGCGCAACCAATCACTTTAGAATTTCTTTCGCTGCATCTGAGACTGAGCTCGAGCGTGCGTTAGAAAAATTATCTTCGCGAGTTAGCACGTTGTTAACGTCCGGGAAAAACTGAGCACACACCTGTTGAGCTAGTTTCATTTCGCGCTCGTCGGCGCCCAAAACGTGCACGTAGAATTTCCACATACGGCCGTATGATTGCTCGAGGTCGAGCAGTCGCGGCACCTTGTCACTGTGTTCTGAAAGTGGCGTCAATTGTTCGTCGCCGGGCCAATGCACCATAATTTTGGCTTGCTTCAATTGCATCTTCGACGATGGGCAATACAACATGAATGGTATTAGCCTGCCAGTCAACTTTTGCAGTTCGGCGGTCATTTCTGATTCAACGCGTCGACGATGATTCGCGGAACCGGCCCCGAAATATGTGCTCACCAACTCTTCTTGAGCCTGGGTGTTGGCGTAAACCGGATACACCGCTGCGCGTTTAGGTAATTGGCGACGCTTAATTGCGCGCAAATACATATCGAGTAATTCGCGTGAACCTGATTCGTTGATTGTGGCGTTGGTTAATAAATCAAACAACCCGGCGTCGGTAGAAACTTGTAGCTGCTCAAAAGTAACTGCATTTTCTAGCAACACTATTTCAACGGCTTTCGCCACCAGCGAGCCCGCCGCAATTTTTGCATGGTGGTAGTAAACTCGCTCGGAGAAATAAAAGCGAGCTTCGAGACAACGAATAACCTCACTTAATACCGCCTCTTTTAAGTAACCATTGCGCCCGAGGTCTACATAAAGTTGCTGCGTTGGACGGTCGACACGAAACACGCTGAACACGCGCTCATCGTACTCGATTTTGAGTCCAGTGAACATCGCGTCACGTTTTAGATAATCGAGGCTATCAGCATCAATCGTTCCGCTAACCAAGTCTTTCCAGAACTTAGGCACGCGCTTGTTTTCGGGGACTAAAGATGGAGCCAAAATCGACAACACATCTTCTTTGGCACCGGTGCGCTCTAGCGCACGCCCTAATGAGGTATTCCGCGACAACATGTTTGCAAAGCGCTCAGGGATGTCGTGACGCGGCAATAACCCTGTTTGATCTTCAATGTTATGCCCAAAAGGCAAATGTGTCGCATCATGAACTAAAGCGGCCAAACGCACTATGCGCTCTCCGTGTTGATCGAACCCGTCGAGGCGACTATCGTCACGGCGATCACGTTCGAAGTTAATCGAGTTAATCATACGTGTTGCCAAATGCGCAGTACCAATCGAGTGCTCAAATCGCGAATGCTGTGCCCCCGGGTAAATTAAATAAGTAGCACCAAGCTGACGAACATTGCGCAAGCGCTGCATTTCTTCGGTGTCAAGAATCGACATCTCTTCTTTGGTAAGGGGGATATCGCCATGAACCGGGTCGCGGATGATAGTGTCGTATCTAAGCATCTGATGAAGTGTTTCGCGCCATTGCCACTAACTCGTCACGCTCTTTTTTGGTTAACGGACGGATTGCACCACGTTTTAATTTTGCGATACCGAGCTTGCCGATGCGAACTCGTTTTAAGCGTTTCACTCGCATATCGAATCTTGCCAACACTCGACGAACTTCGCGGTTGCGACCTTCGCTAATGGTCACTTCAATCGTTGCCCCCTTTTTCGACGAACGCATTAAGCGCAATGACTCTGGCACAACTTTTACCCCATCGATATAGGCGCCTTCGCGTGCCTTTTCAATATCAGCATAGGTCACTGCATGGTTGATGTAACAAACATATGTTTTACGAATGCCGTAAGAAGGGTGGGTAATGATTTGGGAAAAATCACCGTCGTTGGTTAACAGTAGCAAGCCCTCGGACTCCTTATCAAGGCGGCCAACAGTATGTACACGGCTAGGCACCATCGAGTCGACCAAATCGCAAACCCGTGTGTCGGTTTCGCGAGGATCGTTGGTGCACAACACACCTTTCGGTTTGTAAAACAAATAGTACAAACGACGCTCGACAGAAATTTTCACATCATCAACACGGACGTCATCGCCGTCCATAACTCTATAGCCTGGTTCGGAGACTATTGTGCCGTTTACGCTAACTTCGCCGCCAAATATTTTTTCATCGCACTTGCGGCGTGAATCAACACCCTGCTCGGCTAACCATTTGTTTAAGCGTACACCAACGACTTCAGCCTTCTCTGACTTTAGGCCTTTACGCGCGCTAGAAGAGGCCTCGATTGTTGCCGCAGCCAGACGTGCCTGACGTTTGGTGCGTGTTGTTTTACCGCGGCCACTTCCGGCAACAGGTTTACGTTTGGGTTTTTTGCGGCTTGACGCTATGACTTAATGTGCTGTAGCGCGAATGAAATCGAAATTTTCTTCGCTAGTAGATTGAACCTGCACGCCATTTAAGCATGCAGGAATTAATACGGTGTCGCCATACTTCACGGGCATGGATTCGAATTCGCCATTGGTGGCGACCAATTCGCCGACTCCCGAAACTACAACCAAAATAATCGCCTTGTTCTTTTTGGCGACGACAGCACCTTGTTCGCCGTGACGATGTAAGTGCATTGTGAAGTATTCTCCGCCACATAATGTCACGCATTCTTTGTCATAAACTGGTGACGACAATTCGCGGCGCTCGGGATTAGAAGGCAGTAAGTCGTAGTTGATAACATCTAACGATTCTTGCAGATGTGTTTCACGCGGTTTACCGTTGAGGCCAAGGCGGTCCCAGTCGTACATGCGGTAGGTTACATCTGAAGTCTGTTGAATTTCGCACAACACTGTCCCAGCGCAGATGGCGTGCGTCTGTCCCGCCGGAATATAAACACAATCGCCTGCAGACACATTTTGCTCGACGAGGTAATCACGTACTTTGGACGTAGGCGCATCGACAGCAAATTGCTGTGCCTCGGTGCCTGGGCGTAAACCACAAATCAGAGTGGCGTCTTCAGCACTATCTAAAATGTACCACGCCTCGGTTTTCCCTATTCCTGTAGGTGACTTTTCGCCATCAGGGGGGTGCACTTGCACTGACAAATTATCGCCAGCATCAAGCAGTTTCACCAACAAGGGGAAACGCCCGTCGGCGGTAGCCTTGGACGCGCCTAAAATCGCATCACCATGATCTTCCATTAACTCGCGCAGCGACTTGCCAGCATATCCGCCGTTAACAATGTTCGTCTCTTGCCCTGGGTAGTCGCTTAACTCCCATGTTTCGCCAAGTGGGCCACTGAAAGGTAACTCTATCGATAACGATTCGACCAAACGCTGGCCTCCCCATACTTTTTCAACGAGGATGCGTTCAAATAGCAGTGGCTGCATAGGTGCGGTAGACGAACTCACACCCTTATTTTATCAATCTTTTTAATATGCGCCTTAAAAATCTAGCGCCACTTAATCGCGGACGACGCCGACGATGATAAAACTCGCTGGCATCCATACTGTGGCACACTTTTGGGTCTTGGCCGGCTTCACTCATTAGCTGCTGCCACTCTTTACCGTGTGACTTGACCCGCCCATGGCGTGCCGTCGCCACTAAATGCGCCAACTCGTGAATCAACACAACGTCTATATGTTGTGGATTTTCCGCCAACAAGCGTGGGTTAAGCTCGACCGTTTGCTGCATCAACAGCGCCCGTCCGCCACTAGTGCGTAGGCGGCCATTAAAGACGATTCTCAGTTGCGGTAATGCGTCAACTGCATTCCATCGCGCCAACACCTCGCCGGCCGCAGCAAGCAATACTGCGTCACTGTAATCACGCTTTAATTGCTCGACGCTTATTTTTTGCGTCCTTTGCACCACACCTGCCCTATTTTGTTTTCTGAAACGATGTACTCAACGAAATCCGCCCGACGTCCAACAGCTAAGCGTCCACAGTCGCCCAACATGTCCCCCGCAACCTGACAGCCCATACGCACCACCTGTTCAAAGCTAAGGACGCCATCTCGATGCGCGCGCAATAGTAACTCCGGTAACGAATCTAAAGTGCCTCCAAAATTTCCACGGCGATCGATTGCTGCGGCCCCACTCCGAGACAACAACTGTCCGCCAGATTTAAAGCTGTTGGCGCGCATTCCGGCGTGTGACAAATTGTCTGAACACGCCATTAATTTATTTTTCAGCCGCGGCGTGTTCGCCCACAAATTTAATGTGTCCGCTTCGACATGAAGCATGTCTGGGATAACGGCTGCGTAATCGATGTCGCCGCGCATAGCTACGCCGATTGGTCCTAACTCGCGAGCGCTCAATGGCAACATGCGATTACCTAAATGAGTCGCTGCTATCTTGCCGTTAGCGCGTAGCATTTGGCAATCTAAGGCCGTTGCGGAACTGTGGCCGACTGATGGCATCACGTTATTGGCGCGCAACACTTCGGCTACTTCAAGCGCACCGTCTAACTCTGGTGCGAGGGTCGTCATCGACAGCCAACCGCCGCAGGCATCCACAAACTCTTGAGCTGCCTTGACGCTGGGCTTGCGCATCGCGGCTTTGGGCAAGGCGCCCGACATATTACGAGCTACAAATGGCCCTTCGATATGCCACCCCGCAATATGAGTACGTGCGCCGCGCATTGTCGACCATTTATTCCAATTGCGCGCGGCCTTTTGCAAGCCATCGCTTGTCGTTGGGTAAAACCCTGCCAAAGCAGTGGTCACCCCAGTACTCGCCAGAAGCATAGTCATTTTATGTAGACGCGCTGGAGTTCCTTCGCCGCAATCTACCCCACCGTAACCATGAAGCAAGGTGTCAACAAAGCCCGGCAT
>JAPYTC010000004.1 GCA_029941685.1 Planctomycetota bacterium
GCAACATACCGCCCGGCTTCAGCACCCGCCACGCCTCACTCAGAAAATCTATGGGCTCGGGGATGTGATGCAAAATCGAATTGGAAAATACGCTGTCAAAAAAATCATCTTCGGCACCAATACCTTTAGCGTCGGCAAGTACAAATTCGACTTGTTCGCCATTCTCACACTCTTCTTGATGTTTGAGTGCAACCAACAACATGTTCTTAGAAAGATCGAGCGCCACCACATCTACGTTTGGGCATTCGGTGACTAATTGCAAAGGGATGTGCCCCGGGCCACATCCAATATCAAGACACAAGCCATTAACCCCAAGAGTTTTCAAGCGCGCGATGAACGAATCGTTCACCGAACTGTGGTCCATGGCGTCGTAGGTCGCGGCCTCTTCAGCAGTATCCATCACTTCGGGTTCAAGTACGCGTTGCATAAGCATAGAATACTGTGGCCCAACATCTAGAACGATGAAACTCATTACCATCTCGCGCCAACTCGCCGCCGCCTGCGATCAACTCAGTTTTCCGCAACCGGTCACTCATGTTTACAATCCGCTGCAATACGCACGCACGCCGCACGAAAAATATTTACGTAAATACGGGCGCAAGGAGCCGTCCGCGATTTTGTTGGGGATGAACCCTGGTCCTTGGGGCATGGCGCAAACTGGAGTACCCTTCGGCGAGATAGCAGCCGCCCGCGATTTTTTAGACGTCGCCGGGCGCGTCAAACGACCTGCTGTGATTCACCCCAAACGCCCTATCGACGGTTTTGATTGCCAACGCAGCGAAATAAGTGGCCGACGCATGTGGGGATGGGTTGCCGACCGCTTCGAATCGGCCGACGCCTTTGCCGATTACTATTATGTTTGCAATTACTGTCCATTGGTCTTCATGGAAGAAGGCGGGCGCAATTTCACTCCTGACAAATTTAAAGCCGCCAAGCGCGACGAGTTGTTTGCGATCTGCGACGATTACTTACGCCAAACCGTTGATTACTTAAAGCCTGAATGGGTAATCGGCATTGGTAAATTCGCCGAATCACGTGCCGCCAAGGCCTTGGTTGATTACGATGTAAAAATCGCTACTATCTTGCATCCTTCACCGGCCAGCCCCATGGCTAATCGCGGATGGCAACCGCACATCCAAAAGCAACTCACTGCACTCGACCTCCCTAATTAAATGCGCATTATTTCTTTAAACATGAATGGCATTCGTGCCGCCGACCGCAAAGGCTTTTACCCGTGGCTCGAACAGCAAGATGCCGATGTCGTGTGCTTGCAAGAAACGCGCATTCAGCAACACCAACTTACCGAGCAAATGCTCAAACCTAATGGTATGCACAGTTTTTTCCATTGTGCCAAGCGCCCCGGATATTCAGGGGTTGCCATTTACAGCAAACAAAAACCGACCCGCGTGCATGTCGGACTAGATTGGGAGCCGTTCGATAATGAAGGCAGGATGCTGCGCGTCGACTTCGGCCAAACCACGGTAATTTCACTCTATTTACCATCGGGTTCGTCAAAAGAATCGCGTCAAGAATTCAAATATAAATGCATGAGCAAGGTCAAGGCGTACATGGACAAAATCGCCAAAACGCGGCGCAAGGTAATCATGTGCGGCGACTGGAACATCGCGCACACCGAAAAAGACCTCAAAAATTGGCGTGGCAACAAAAAGAACTCGGGATTTTTACCGGAAGAGCGCGAATGGATGACGTCCCTATTTGCTCAATCTACATGGGTTGATAACTTCAGAAGCGTATATCCGGACGAGGAAGGTGGCGGCTACACCTGGTGGTCAAACCGCGGTAACGCCTTTGCCAACAACACCGGGTGGCGGATTGATTACCAGATTTGCACTTCCAATATCGCAAAAAAAGCGCTTAAAACATGGGTTTTCAAGAATAAAAGATTCTCAGACCATGCCCCTTTAATTGCAGATTATGCGTTATAGTAAAAATAATGAAACTCTCCCTTCCACTCATCTTTGTTCTCGCAGCATCACCTCTTGCCGCGCAGAATGTTCAATTTTCCGGGCAATTAGACCAGCCAAACAATGTTATTAGCTGGGGTGTCACTTCGAGCATTGGCACCATTAATGTTTCACCTAGTACTTTTAAAATGGGCGGAACAATGGACTTTTTGCTAGATTCTGCTAATAGCCCATTCCAATCCGGAACTTTGAACGGGTCCCTTATTTATACAAGCCCTTCGACTTTATATGGAGAAGTTCCGAATCCACTCCCTTTTCTCCCGCCTTTGGCTGAATTTGAAATAAAAAATCTAGAAATGTCGCTGTCAGCTCCAACCTGCGCAGTTGATCCAAATACTGGTGACTTTACGGCGATTGCTACTGTAACTGTGACGAAAGGCATCTTTGAGATGACCGGGCTACTAGGGAATTCTACTGAATCTTTAGCGGGCGTAACAGGTGTACCAACGTCAATAGCAGGCGTAGTAAGCCAAAATGGAAACATCATAAGCCTGTGGTCAGATCTGACAATGTCTCTTACATATAGCGACCCAGGATCAGGAATATCCGTGGTAGTTACTTTCGCAGGCGATGTTGAAGCGTTCGTCTTAGCTTCAGAGGCCAATAGTATGCACATTGATGTTCCTTACGGCCTGACCCCTGGCGCGACGAGCGTAATTGAGTTCAGCAACGCTACCCCAAACAGCACTGTATTCCTAGCCGGTTCAGGCTCAGGCCGCGGTGTGTTCTCTGTGCCTTCTCTTGGCGTCGACCTCGGCATGCGTAACCCACGGCACGCTGCTACCGCCTCTGCCGACATGAACGGCAATGGTGGTTTTAGCTTATTCGCTCCTACAAGCATGTCTGGCATTTCAGTGTTGCTACAAGCTATTCAAAATGGCAAAGTTTCAAACGTTGCTGGCACTTACATCGAGTAACTCCTGTGCTTTGATTTAAGGCTCTGCCAACTAGTTTGGCAGAGCCTTCTTTCTTTTGTAAAATACCTTAATGTTGCTTTCCTTAGCCCTTGTCTTAAGCGCACAGATCACTCCGTACGACCATGTAATTTTAATTAGCATCGATGGCTTGCGGTCTGACGCCTTACTTAATGATCATGCGCAGTCATTCAATCATTTCCAACGATTAATGGGTGGCGCTTCCACCAGCAATGCTCGCACCGACTGCGACTCTACGGTTACGTTGCCGAACCATGTCGGAATGCTTACCTCAAGGCTGGTGAATGGTGTACAAGGTCATCAATATACAGCGAATCGGACACCCCCTATCGATACTGTCCTACGCAACGTTGACGGCGATACTATCGATAGTGTTTTTACACGCACATCTGCCGCCGAAGTGCATTCTTCACTTATTGCATCAAAGGATAAATTTGTACTATTCAAGCAAAGCTATGGTGAGTTAATGAATGATTATTTCATCGATGCAAATGGTGACAAAGAAATGGCGCACCTGCTTAACGATTTGCAACTGCACGCCCAGCAACGCACATTCAATTTTTTACACTTCTTGCACCCAGATGTGGCCGGCCATGGCTACGGGTGGAATCTGTCACCCGACTCTAAGTACATGCAATCTATTGCCGCGGTTGACGCTTTACTTGGTGAGCTATTTGCTTACCTCGACGCCAACCCTGATTACTCCAAGCGCACCGCGATTGTATTAACTGCCGACCACGGTGGCGGTGCGCCGTATCAAAACCATCACGGGATTGGTCACCTATGGATCAACTATGTTATCCCGTTCATCGTTTGGACTGGTGATGGCAAAGCACAGGGTGACTTAATAGAAATCAACTCGGCAACACATCGCGATCCAGGAATTGATGATCCGCACCCAACTGCCGGACGACTTCCGGTTATCCGCAACGCTGATGCCGGAAATTTGTGCCTCTCATTATTAGGCCTGCCTGCTATAAAAAATTCGACGCGTAACGTTCAACAAGACATCTTGATTAACTAATGAAAAAAGTTATTCTTGCTATCGATCAAGGGACAACATCCTCACGGGTGATTCTTTTCGGATTTGACGGCGAAGTACTTAAAACTTTTCAGCGCGAGTTCGCGTGTAGCTATCCCAAGAGTGGTTGGGTTGAGCAAGATGCCAACCTAATTTGGGATGACGTTTTTGAGTTGTGTACGGCTGCAATTGCTTATGCTAAAAAAGAGTCCTACACAATAGAATCGATTGGCATCGCCAACCAACGTGAGACAATTGTTTTTTTCGACAAAACCACTCAACGTGCCTTGGCGCCTTCAATCGTCTGGCAAGACCGACGGACTGCTGATATCTGCGATAAGTTAAATCGATCCGGCTATGCAGATCTTGTTAAACAGCGCACCGGGCTAGTAATCGATCCGTATTTTTCGGCAACCAAAATTGCTTGGGGTATTCAAAACGATGACCTTGTTCGCCAAGCGTTATCCGCTAACAATTTATACGTCGGCACCATTGACAGCTGGTTACTCTACAAGCTAAGTGGCGGGAAAATGCACGCCACTGATTCGTCTAATGCATCACGGACTATGTTGTTTGATATCGTGAAGCATCGATGGTGCGATGAATTACTAAGCCTGTTTGAAGTGCCGCGCGAAATACTGCCACAAGTCATGAACTCGATTGACGATTACGGTAGCACCGCAGAAGGTTTATTCGACCTTTGTTTGCCGATTAGGGCGCTTATCGGCGACCAACAAGCTGCCACTATCGGGCAAGGATGCCTGCATAAAGGAGACAGTAAATGCACTTTAGGCACGGGTGCTTTTGCCATGCAAAACATCGGCGATAGCTTCTCACCTAACGACAACGGATGGTTGACGACGATCCTTTATAGTCAAAATTCGAGTATCGTTTACGCAACTGAAGGCAGCGTTTTTTCAAGCGGCAGCACCATGCAATGGCTACGCGACTCGCTAGGCATCATTGACCAGACCAAAGACAGCGAAAAAATCGCTGCCTCCATCAGCAATACGGGTGGAGTCTATTTGGTGCCCGCTTTTAGTGGCCTAGCCGCGCCTCATTGGCAAGCAAATGCGCGGGCGATGCTCGTCGGCATCAGCGGCCAGACCACAAAAAAAGAAATTATCCGCGCTGCACTCGAAGCGGTTAGTTACCAATGTAATGATTTGTTTGCCGGAGCCACGCCTGATGAATTAAAGGTTGATGGTGGCATGGCAGCGAATGACTGGTTGTTACAGCATCTTGCCGACATTCTGCAATGTCGTGTTGTACGACCTTCCAATCTCGAGGTAACAGCATGGGGTGCGGCACGCTGTGCGGCATCGAGTCAAGGTTCATCGATAGATAGCAGCGACGTTACAATGAGTGGCGAACAATTCATCCCAACGATGAACCCTGACGAGCGCCAGCAATTATTAGAGGGATGGCACGCTGCAGTTAATAGCTGCATTCAACTCAATGCATAAGTCAATCCGTCCGCGTAATGCGTTATTGACCGCTATCAAACGTATTTGGTGGCTGATGGCAACCCTGTTGTTCATCATGAGTGGCTTTCGCTTTATTTTCGCTATTCAGTTTGCACACCCCGAGGTATTCACCGATTTCGTCAAAAACTTGCCGCCAGCATTTGCTTTCGGCGTCTTGCACGATCTACGCATTCTATTACTAATATCCCTTCCAACGACTCTATCATTGCTATGGATGCGACAGCGTTCTGCAAAGCGTTGGAGTGTTTGGCTATCCCGCACTACGCTTTACTGGACGTTCATTATTTCGTTCATCTTCATCGCTCTTGGTGCCGACCAAATTTACTATTCATACTTCCAAAGTCACTTTAATATTTTGGCATTTGGTGCCATCGAAGACGACATTAGTGCGGTAATGATTAGTGCCTGGAAGACATACCCGCTAGTTCTTTACTTATTTATGATACTCGGCACAATGTATCTCCTTTATCGCGTGATACGCCGTGCCTTTCGCATCGCCAACTTTCTGCACATCGAAAAACAACCCGATGTAAAGAAAGTTGAAGTCTCGTTCAATTGGCACTTCAGTTCGCATTTAATATGCACAATTTTACTTTGCTCAATTTCGCTCACCCCAGCATTTGTCGAACTAAATAGAAATTACCCGCAATCTAATTTCGTGCGAACAGTCAGTGAAAGCGGTGTAGAGAAACTCGCTGAAACCGTCTGGAATCGCCTCCAAGAAGACGACCTCACTACGGCTAACAATTTTGGCTATCCTAACCCCGAAAGTGCCCTCAACATCTTGTTTCCAGGATCTACTCTCGAAGGCGACACTTTGTTTGGCAAGATTCCATCTCAATATTTCAAACCTGTAATCCAAAGCGAAAGTAAGCCACACGTAGTTTTAGTGGTCATGGAAAGCTTCGCCACACACCTGCTGCGTTTCCAAAATGACGACTTCGATATACTCGGCCGTGCAAAGCAGCATTTTGAAAACGGTGTCCACTTCAAGCGATTTTTACCTGCCGACAACATTTCTGCTGGGAGCATTCTTGGATTATTCACCAACTTACCCTACCGACCGAACACTAAGCAACTGTCTCAAGGCACTAGCCAAGGCGCAACCTTCTTGACATCGTCGGCTTCGTTGTTTGCGGCACAGGGTTACGACACTGCTTTTTATTATGGAGGTGAAACAAATTGGCGTAATCTTGACCAGTTCTTGCCAATACAAAACTACAAAGAGTTAGTCGGCCAGCAAGAAATTGCCGAGCGCTACCATCTCGATCTCGAGAAAGATGCCGCACCATGGGGAGTATGGGATGAACATTTGTTCCGAGCAGTCGCCGACCGTTTAAAAGAAGCACAACGACCGACATTCATGGTGGTGTTTACTACGACTAACCATCCGCCAAACCAACTGCCCCCTGATAACAATTTACCTAGCTTAAACCCGAGTGAACTTTTCTTGCAGCTTGCCACTTCCGATCACAACCTAAGCTCCACCCAAAAGCAACAATTACTAACGTACCAATACTCCAACCATCAGCTTGGCATCTTTCTAGACGACCTAGAAGCGAGTGGCGTATTGGAGAACTCCGTGATTGGCATTACCGGCGATCACACTGCTGGCATGGGCATCCCGTTTGCACAAAGTGAATTGATATTAAAGCGCGCCGTTCCATTTGTATTGTTAACGCCAACATCAATCAGCAACCAATACACCGCTGACCCACTGACCCCGGGCAGCCACAAAGATATCATCCCGACTTTATTTCACGCTGCTGGCCTTGCAGACAAAGGATACAAAGGGCTAGGCACAAGCATGCTCGACAACAGTATTTATCATTTTGGATGCAATGCTGATGGCTTCGTCATCCATAGTAGCGGCCTAGCCAATATCCGTAAAAAGGGCTTTGACAGCTATAAATGGGTGCCGGGCGAGACATTGATATCCACTGAATCAGACAGCGAAAATGCCGAAATAGCTGTAAATCGCTATAAGGCACTAGTTTCCCTTTGTGATTGGCTAATTTTTTCATTTTCTGAATAATTATTAGCATAATTGAGTTACCATAAGGCTATACCAGAAATAGGTAATACCAATGAAACAAATACTAAGCATAACATTAGCTTTCGTCGGCATAGCTGTTTTCAGCTCTCCGGCATTTGGCGCGCTTCAATGATGAGGCGGCGGCGGCCCTCGCGGCGGCGCTGGTTACTCGGGTCCGGGTGACACATCAAATCCAGGAGGCGCAGGCCCTGCTGCTCCATCTACTCCTACCGGTGGCGGCGCTCCAGGCGCGCCTCCAACACCAGGTGGTGGCGCAGGTCCAATGACCCCCGCAGGTGGTGGCGCAGCAATGCCATTACCGCCGCACGGTCAAACGGCTAAAGATGTCATGAAGCTAAAGTGGGATTTTCCTACTCATAACATCTACAAGCGCGAAGAGGCCAAAGGTGCCAACGCAACTATTGCAACAAAAATAGAAGCTGCTCTTCCAGAGCAAGAAGCTTACTACACAATTGCAGGCGACGATCGCCGCCCGTTGCTAGTGCTTCGCGAATGTTTGTTATGTAACGGCACTGATGACGCGTTACTTTCAAGTTATGAAAACAATGAAGCCGTCTTGATAGTTACTCGTTGGTTCCATTGCGTTAAGTTGCCTACAGACATTCTTAACGACGAGCATTCATTCCATACTTTGTTCGAGGGTGACCACCCGCCGCACTTATTCGTGTCGCGCTGGGATGGCAGTAATCCAATTGCATTGCGCGGAGATTTGTCTCGTAGCGAATTGTTGGGCAACATGTACGCAACCTTGAAGGCGGAATACAAAAAAGACGCAAAAAAGGCGGGCAAGGAAATAACTAAGCTCATGTATGTTTACGACATGCTTGATGAAAAGATTCAACGTCTTGAAATCACAATCGACGACGAGCTAGAAAAACGTGGTCCTAAGTCTAAAAAGCTTAAGAAGTACCGCAGGCAGCTCGAAGACGCACAAAAAGCAATGGCAGCAGCTAAAGAAAAGGAAGCCGTGCTTTCTAACCTTCAGCTAAGGAACCCTGACGAAGCGCCAAACGCACTAGAAGAACTTCTAGAGTCGCGCAAAAACGGCCTACCGGCTGGTCAGTAAATTTATTACAATTAGGGAATGACTCGTCACTCCCTAATTGTACGTCTCTCTCTTTCGTGCCTAGCATTAGTCCTATGCACTTCATTTGTTAGTGCACAAAAGAGTAAAGACGACGACAAAGACAATAAATATAAAGAAGACCCATACACCGAAAATGTCGAAGATGTATGGCGTGCTGCTGGCTACGAAGTCATGGGAGATTTTGCTTGGGCCGATGGCCATGGTTCTATCAACATCGAAGATGCAGTTGGCGAAGAGCACCTAATCTTCATCGAGACAAAGCACTTCAAAATTGGCTGCTGCTTGCCAAATTACAAGATTTCTCGCGAAGACAAGATCGAGAAGAAAAAAATTGAAGACGAACTCAATGAGCTGCGTGAGATCATCCCCAATATTCCTAGACGAGTAAAGGTACTCGACAAATGGTTACGCTTGCACCTATTTGCGATGCGCGCCGAAAAACTTTACGCAAACATCCAAAGCATTCTGCAGATTAGCGACGACGACTTCCCTACCGGGCCTGGCCAATTAAAAGATGGCAAGTATATGGGCGAAGGTCCTTATCTAGGCATGAAGTCTAAATTTACTCTTTTGTTCTTTGATAAAGAAAGTAGCATCGGTCGATACCGTACTGCTTTTATGGGACAAACTGGTATTGTGCCTATTCGTCATTTGTTCCCGAATGATGACACTCTGCTATATGCATGTGCCGCGCAAAATGATGGTCTTGCTTCTGACACGACCATGCACTGCGCGATGGTTTACGCAGTGACGCAAAATCTACTTAATGGTTTCCGCCATTACAGTCATGCGATGCCAGTTTGGTTGCCGTTAGGCCTCGCGCACTCGCTGGCGCGTGATATTGACCAAAAGCGGAATTACTTTACCGACAAACGCCTCTATGACTCAGAAGACAAGAATATCTGGAAATGGGACACCAAAACGCGCAAGCGGGTCGACTACGACATTGCAGTAACTTATGATGAAATGACCACGTGGAGAAATTCTTCCGCACTGGCTTACAATGACCACGTTATGGCTTGGGCGAAGGTTGACTACCTGTTAAATGAGCACCCTGACTGGGTTGCACAGTGGCTGTACCGCATGCAAGACAGCTATGCCGGAACACTTGCCCCCTCACCAGAGCAGCAAGCAACGCGCGATAAAGAACTCGTAGCAGAAATTTTTGTCTTCGACCAAGGTGATTTCGAATCGAATTGGCAAAAATGGGTTAAAAAGAATTATAAGAAAAAATAGCGGTTTTTACTTTAGTAAAAGGCTCTAGAGCCGCTGATGTGTGTGAGGAAATCCTCATCACATCATGCGTCTCCAAAAATCCCTCTTAATCGTACTGCTAGCTTCTTTACTTGCAGCCTGTGGGGCCGCCGGTGAAGATTCGCCTAATGGCCCGTCAAATGGTGGAGATGATCGAGGTGCCGGCGGCGGAGGTGCTGATGAGCCAGCCTACGAGCCAGAGCCGCCCCCAGGAACGGCGACTTTTTACGTAAATCACAATAGCGGCGCGAATGACGTACCGCCTGGAAACACTGCCAAGGGCTTTGCTAGTTCGCACAGTTCGGAAGGTCTCATGCTCGAATTAGCTAACACCGGTGCTGCTGGTGGCCTTCTACGCCACAATTTGCATATCAACGCCCCGCGCGGCAACGTGCCTACTTCGTTGATGGAAGGAGAACAAATCGGCCTAAAGACATGGGTCACTGTTATGGGCACGCCATTAAATCAGTCGCCGTCAACAGACGGTGAGATATACGACTCGAGCCTGCCACCCTACGCACGGTGGACACCAATGAGCGCCGACGTTTGGGCTAACACGGTCATCACTCAGCTAGAGCATTACGAATCTTTCTATGGTTTCGTGCCGGACTGTGTTGAAATCTGGAATGAACCCGATCGTGTTGAATTTTATAACGGCGACATCGATGATTACTTGAAACTATATACTGTGACTGCACCGAAAATAAAAAATCGCTGGCCACAAATTCATATTGGCGGGATGGGGCTTGCGGGATATCGATCGAGCATGGGCGGCTCCGAATCTGCGATTCTCGCATTGATAGACCACGCAGCGGCCAACAACCTCCCGTTAGATTTCGTGTCATGGCATCACTACACAATCGGCAACGGCTTGCAGTACTCAGGCTTCTTGGAGGATTTGCAACTGCGCTTGGACAGCTACAGTATGTCAAATGTACAACTGGTGGTATCGGAATGGAACATCTACCCATCAACAAGTGGACACGGAACCGAATTCGATAGCTCACATAGTGCTGCGAACTACGCTGGATTCCAAACCACCGCTCGCGAACTAGGATTGGACGGCAACAGTATGTTCTTGCTCCAAGATCCTTCAACAGGCAGTGGAGCCATTGACGACTTTACAGGAAACGGAATGGGTGCGATTACCACACATGGCATCAAGAAACCTGTATTTCATGTTATAGAAACAGTCCAGGCAATGGCGGATGAACCGATGCTAACTACAGTGCGCCCCGACGAGGAGCTTAGCGTTAATGTTTATGCAACCAAAATGGGCAATCGTGTGCGCTACGTTGTCAGCAATGATGTTGTGCCTGGGGACTGGGTATGGGCGAACCGTTTACGTGATGAGGGGTTAGCTCCAGGTTATTTGTGGCCCCTTTACTACCACGCCGCAAAGATAGGTCGGCCACATAAACCAACGGACACCGAATTGCTTGCAGAAGGCATGACTACTGCAGAAGTCACTGCGATTAGGGACCTAGAAGACGAGTTGAATTTAGCATGGCAGTTTAAAGACGAGAACCGCCCTGTTGAAATAATCTTTGGGGGCAACGAATTGCCGAATATCGCAAACGTGCATCGCTTCGATAGCCAGCACAACAACTTCGTCGATCATATTGACGAGATCATGCCTTTCTTAGAACAAACCGAAGAAAATGCAAAATGGTTTGCCTTGCAAGCCGCGGCCGACTACTTTTTCTCACACGGCATCGTGGTCAGTCCTGAAGATTTGTCTAATTACGCTGACATGCATGAGTGGGCAATAGAAAACGATGTCCCATACAACATCGCTAGTGCTTCGATAACAATCTACCAAAAAGCGATGGCGGAAGGGCGGTTGTTCGATGTGGGATTATTGAATAGCTTGCCACAAATGAGTGTCACACCAATGACTGCAGAAAATGCAGAAGTTATCGCTGCTTCCGGCTCGGTCCACTTCTTTATGGAGCCGAACTCTGTTGTCATCTTTGACATATATCTATAATCAATCGGCGGTGTAATACCAAACACCGCGTTGCCCTTGGGTTTCTTCAACCGCCATACGCATCGAATGAACCTCCACATCGGAGAAGTTCAGCTGCAATTTTTCGAGTAACCGGCGGCCAATGTATGTCGCTAAGTTTTCTGCAGAAGTGTTGTTAACCGGCAAAACGATAACGTCTTCTCTGGGTGCGGCATAATAACGTTCGCGATAACGTACTTCGATGACATCATCTTCACGGATGTTACATGTTAGCTCGTGATGCTCTCCGGGTATCAACCAACGCTCGTCTAAAGCATCTACGATCTCACGGATTAACGGTTTAACTTGTGTGAAGTCAATGACTAATCCGTACTGCGACAAGCTACCGGACACTTCGCAGTACACACGGTAGTTGTGTCCGTGCAAACGTTCGGCGGTGCCATCAGGAAATATCAAAAAGTGCGCCGCAGAGAACTTTAAATATTCTTTCTTGATTTCGATTGACCAGCGTTCCATTTTTTATATTGAGATGTCTGCTAGAGAAAAGACTGGGCCCTCAGTGCAAGTTTTCGCATAAGGCCAATCAGTAAATTTACCATCAACACTAGTCGGCACCGGACATGCATTACATACGCCAAAACCACAACCCATGTATGTTTCGAGGCTTAAGTAGGCGTTGAGGTTGCGCAAGCGAGCAAAGTCAGCGAAAGCATGTAGTAAGCCAGCTGGCCCGCAGGCGACAATCACTGATTTTTTTGAAATGCGCTTTTTATCGAGCTCGGTGGCGAGACAAGCGATGACGTTTCCTTTGAACCCATGACTGCCGTCATCGGTTGAGTAATGCATGTTAATGCCTAATGCATCAAATGACTGATGATCGAAAAGGTGGCGCTGCGTGCGCCCGCCAAAAAACATGTGAGTGTTTTCTCTGGCACCAAGGGCGATGCGTTGTTGCGCATAAATTAAAAATGGTGCCGAACCGACACCGCCAGCAACCATGACCACATCTTGTTCGACAGCTGCGACGTCGAAGCCGTTGCCTAACGGCAGTAAGCAGCGCAACATAGTACCTATGGGTGCATCAACTAGAGCAGCAGTGCCCTTGCCCATTTTTTGAATGAGAAAAGTAAACCTATTGGGTGCTGGCCGCTCGTACAACGAAAATGGGCGAGCAATGACCGTCGGCGAGTTCTCTGCCAATGACAACATCGCAAACTGCCCGGGGCCAAAATCGCTAGTGATGTCCTCTATCTCGACGTCGATAACCCAAGTTTGCTCGCCAACTTCGCGGGTGGCGACAATTGGAGCTAAAACGGCTTGAGTGCTATCTAAGGACAGTGACATGCCCTAATTGTAGCCTCGCGCAGGATTACAATATAGCTGTGATTTCTAACGACAATCCGGTGACCGCAAGTGGTGTGGTGCTTTACTCTTTAGAGGAAGGTAAAGTAAAGTTTTTGCTACTGCAAAGTGCTCGCCACCAAACTTGGGGCTTCGCCAAGGGTCATGTTGACAGTAACGAAACACTAATGGAGTGTGCTTTGCGCGAAGTATCTGAAGAAACTGGATACAACTTAACGACAGACGATGTGTTCGAAGTATTCAATGATTGCGCAACATACCTATTGCCAGGCACGAGCACACTTAAGCGCACTGTGATGTTTCTTGCGACTAAGCCCGTTGCTGCCAACGGATTACGAGTATCCGGCGAGCATCAACAATTTAAATGGTGCGATTTAAGTGCCGCACTCAAATTACTTGGGCACCAACAATCGAAAACATGTTTGCTGCGCGCGTCTGATTGGGTAGAAAACAACTAATGGATGTTGCCGCAGCACATGACATCCTTAACCACGTTGATACGCATGGTGAATCTTGGCCTCAACACTGTAGGCAAGTTGCGCGAGTGGCAAGCCGTTTGGCCACCGCGTTAAATGAAAATGGGGCCGAGCTCGATGCCGGATTATGCGAGCGGCAGGCGTTACTGCATGACATCGGCCGCAGCAAAACCCACGGGCCACTCCATGGTTGGAGCGGCTTCACCATCTTGCGGGGCATGGGACACCCCGCCGAAGCACGGGGCTGTCTTGCACATTGGACAAAAGGCCGTGGCCGCAAAGAATTAGAAGTCGTGCCCATCTGGAAACCGTCCTTTGTAGTCCGCGTGTTTGAAATTTTCGACAAGCAGCCATGGGATATTTACGATTCGGTAGTTAGCGTTGCCGATTCTTCAGTACGCCATACCGAAATCGTGTCGATCGAATGCCGCCATCAAGATTTGTTCGACCGCTACGGAGATTCCATCTGGATGCGCCGCGCTGCCGAACTTGCCCATATTCACGCCACTGAGTTGAGCGATATATTAAAATCTCCCGTCGCTGAGCTGCTAAGCCCGCTCTACGGCACTGAATAATGACTACTACCCCGCCACTTCACGGCCTCGACACCTTTGCCTTGACAATTCGTCAAGCAGTGTCTTCTGCCATCGACGTCAAGATTGATTTAATTTCGCTAGAGCGCCCACGCCAAGAAAGCTTAGGTGAATTTGCATTGCCATGTTTTCGCTTCGCCAAGCAGGCGAAATTAGCGCCTCCAGCTTTAGCGTCTAAGCTTGCCGACGAACTTGCTATCGAAAATGTTAACTGCGAAGCAGTGGGGCCGTTTTTGAACTTTCGAATCGATGCTAACTCGTTAGCGCGGTCGATTGTAACTTCAGCACAAAACGACAACTATGCAGGAGATAACCAAGACTTGACCACCTTGGTTGAGTTCTCTTCGCCAAACATCGCAAAGCCAATGCATATTGGCCATATGCGGACTACTGTAATCGGTGCAGCTCTCAGTCGTATTTACTCACACCTCGGTCATGATGTAAAACGCATTAACCACCTCGGTGATTGGGGCTCTCAATTTGGCAAATTAGTTGCAGCGTGGCAGCGCTGGGGTTCTGAAGACAAGCTCAACGAACTACCTATTGCACATTTGCTCGAGCTATACGTGCGTTACCACGAAGAAGAAAAAAACGACAAAACTTTAGCTGTCGATGCAAAAAAATATTTTCAACAGCTAGAATCCGGGGAGGACAATCAAACACGAGCCACCTGGAAGCAATTCACTGCGCTATCTCTAACCGAATTTGACAAAGTCTATGCACGCTTTGGCATTGAGTTTGATTATGTGCGCGGCGAATCATGGTACGAAGATCAACTCGACGACATGATTACTTGGCTTGACGAATGCGGTGTTACCGAATTGTCCGATGGCGCAACCATTGTTAATCTTGAAGAACAAGGGATTAAAACTCCCAGCTTAGTAAAGACGGCGCACGGCACGACTCTTTATGCCACGCGCGACTTAGCAGCTGCAAAGTCTCGCTGGGAGGAATTCAAGTTTGATCATTCTTTGTATGTAGTTGGCGCCGAGCAAACGCTTCATTTTCAACAATTAAAGGCCGTATTGTCGCGATGTGGTGTTGAATGGGAAAAACGTATGGAGCATATTCCGTTTGGACTGATTCGTCTTACCGAAGGCAAGTTGTCTACACGCGAAGGACGAGTAATCGCACTCGTGGATGTGCTCAATCGCTCAGTCGAATTAGCTGCTAAGTCTATTGAACAAAAAAACCCCGATTTGCCGAACAAAGAGACCGTCGCCGAACAAGTTGGCTTGGGCGCGATTGTGTTCCACGATCTCAAGCACCAACGTCAAAAAGATGTGGTGTTTGACTGGAAAGAAGTTTTGTCTTTCGAAGGCGATACCGGCCCTTACCTGCAATACACCCATGCACGCTGCTGTTCTATTTTACGCCGCGCCGAAAAAGATGTGCCGCAGCTTGACGACATTGATTTTTCAGTGCTCGAAGGGGGGCGCGAATTATGGGTAGCCATCGGACGTCTCCCGCAGGCTGTCCGCGAGGCTGCTGCAAAACGCGAACCCATGTTGATTGCAAATGCTCTGCTTAAAGTTGCAGCTGCCGGTAATGGGTTTTATCGTGACAATCAAGTGTTGGGCACTAACGACGACAATCTAGAAAAAGCACGCTTAGTTGCGATTGACACGTTGCGCAAAACCTTAGCGCTGGGCATGAAATTACTTGGCGTTCCGACTCCGCAAGAAATGTAATATGGCAATCGACCTAAACAAATTTATCCGCGACATTCCCGATTACCCTAAACCGGGTATTATCTTCAAAGACATCACCCCGCTGTTGCAAGATGCTGATGCACTGCGCCAATCGATTCTAGACATGGCCGTCATCGCTAAACGATATGACGTCACGCACATCGCTGGCATTGAATCACGCGGATTTATTTTTGGTACTGCCCTCGCTGTCGAACTGGGTTTAGGGTTTTTACCGATTCGCAAGCCAGGCAAGCTACCCTGGAAAACCTTCGCCGAGGCTTACGAGCTTGAATACGGTAGCGACAAGCTAGAGATTCATGTTGACGCCTCTGCTGCTGGCGAGCGCGTGTTGCTAATTGACGATTTGTTAGCAACTGGCGGAACTGCCGAAGCTTCTGTCAAGCTCATTCGCCATACAGGCGCCGAAGTTATGGCGTGCTGCGTGCTGCTCGAGCTAGAATTCTTGCACGGGCGCGAAAAGCTGCACGGTGTGCCGATGCATTCATTGATAAAAATTAAGTGAGCTAAGTGTAGAGTCTGACCACTGCCTACAATAGACTTTGTCTATGGCTGATGCCACTACCAACCCCGCAGGCTCTCCCCAAGTTTCTACCGAAGATCTTTGGACTGAGTTAAGAAAGACTAATGACGAAGATATTCGCCATGAAATCGTGCGTCGTCATCAACCTTTGGTGCGTTTCCTTGCCGAACATATGGCGCGCAAATTGCCTCGTTCTGTCGACGTAGACGACTTGGCCCAAGAAGGTTCTTTCGGATTGATGGACGCCATCAACAAGTTCGACCCCGAACGTGGCATCAAATTCAAAACCTATTGCTCAACCAGAATTCGTGGCGCGATTTTAGATTCGCTGCGCTCTCAAGATTGGGTGCCGCGTCTGACTCGCCAGCGCGCAGTAAAAATTCAAAACTTCACCGCCGATTTTCTAGAAGATCAGGGGCGCGAGCCGTCTCTCGAAGAGATTTCTACGGCGCTTGAGATTCCGATGAAGGCCGTAAAAAATGCGCAGCCATTGGCAATGAATCAAGTATCGGATCGTCGTCCACAACCTAACGAAGACTACGATAACAGCCTAGACAGCATCAGTGAATCAAAAGAAGACAACCCTTTTGATGCTGCCAATCGCAAAGATTTAGTGGCCGTCATTACCGACCAACTCGGAGAGAAAGAGCGTTCGATTCTGCAGATGTACTACATTCAAGGATTGACCTTACGCGAAATTGGCAGCGCACTTTCAATCACTGAATCGCGTGTGTGCCAAATTCACTCTAACGTGATTAAACGCCTGCGCACCAAGCTAAAAGGTGATGCTGACAAGTTCTCGGCTTAAACGGTTACATGCCAAATTGCCTGCGCGGCGGTTATTTGCCCGCAACATTGAAATCGTTGAACAGTGCCAATCAACCAACGACGAATTAAAAGAGCGCATTGCTGCAGGCGAAAATGTTAGCAATACTTTATTGGTAGCAAACGACCAACAATCTGGACGCGGACGCTCAGCGCGCGATTGGTGGTCGGGAGATGCGGGCGACAATTTATGTTTCAGCTTAGGATTGAGAAATGAAAACATGGCACCACACATTGTTGGCTTGGTCGGAGCCGTCGCATTAGCTGATGTTTGTCAGCAGCTGTTGCCAAATGAGCGGCTTGCCATTAAATGGCCCAATGACATACTGCTCAATGGCTCAAAACTGGCCGGGTTTTTATGTGAGCTTCCAGCTGGTGGCGACACACTCATTCTAGGGCTAGGGGTGAACGTAAACACTAAACCACCCTCCGATGAGGTCCCCTATTCGGTTGCTTGCCTGAACGAGCACAATCTCAAGATTACTCCACTAGAATTACTGGCACTAGTCATGCACCGCTTCGAATCACTGATAGTGCGTTATCAGCGCCACGGCAGCAGCGATTTTGAAGATGGCTTTCTGAATTATTTACAATTATGGGCGCCAAATGGTGTAAGAAATCCTACTAACCAAAAGGCGGGCGCGTTGTTAAAATTTTCGGTCGCAAATGGCTTAACCCTCGATGTTGACGGCGAACAGTTCACCCAAGCGATGGAAGCCATTAATTGCCTCGAAAAGATTAATAATGTCACGTAACGACTCTCGTACTCCTACCGACTTACGCCCGCTTAAATTCAGGCGCAAGTTTACCAATCACCCTGCTGGCTCAGTTTTAGTAGAAGCTGGTCAAACCCGTGTTTTATGCACGGTGACAGTCACCGATAGTGTGCCACGTTGGCGCCAAGGTTCTGGCAAGGGTTGGCTGACGGCCGAATACGCGATGCTACCTGGCTCAGTCGTTGGCCGCAAACAACGCGAACACAATCATCGCGATGGGCGCTCAGTCGAAATCCAACGCTTGATTGGTCGTGCTCTACGCGCTGCTGTTGACATGCGATCTTTTCCGAATGTCACCCTGCAAGTTGATTGCGATGTGTTGCAAGCCGACGGTGGCACCCGCTGCGCTGCAGTTTGCGGTGCGATGATGGCGCTTCACGATGCTGCTCATTACTTAAACGATAATGACAAGCTAAAGTCATGGCCTATCAAAAACTGGATTGCGGCTGTTTCTGTTGGTCATGTTGGCGGCCGTTCGCTACTCGATTTAGATTACAGCGAAGATTCAACCGCTGACGTCGACATGAATGTCATTGCCACTGAAAACAATGAGATTATTGAAGTGCAAGGCACTGCCGAGGGCTCACCGTTTTCTTTAGACACTCATCACGAGTTGTTAACGCTTGCCATGCAGGGCACCGGCGACATTATCGCGCAAATGAAAGAAATCTCTGCCGAAAAAATCCAAGCATGAGTCAAAGAATTTTACTAGCCTCGGGTAATCCCAAAAAATTAGCCGAACTAGAATCGCTGTGCGCTGACCTCAACGTCGAGATATTAGCGCCGAGCGATATTGATGCTCCCCTGCCTGACGTTATCGAAGACGGTGGTGATTTTCTGAGCAACGCTAGTAAAAAAGCAATCGAGTTTGCCGAATTTGCTAAAGAGCACCTTGGCGACGATGTTTGGGCATTGGCTGACGACTCCGGGTTATGCGTCGATTACTTAAACGGGGCGCCAGGGGTTTACTCGGCACGTTACGCTGGCGACGACGGTCCAAACCGTGATCAATCAAATAACAGCAAGCTGTTGGCCGATATGAGCAAAGCTGTTGGCGACGATCGCAGTGCAGCATTTTGGTGTGTCATTGCAGTTGCCCATCAAGGAGAGGTTCTTTTTGCGGTCGAAGGTAGCGTTAATGGCACAATATTGACGAAAGCCGATGGCGATGGCGGATTTGGCTACGACCCACTGTTCTTTCATGTAGAATCTGCATCAAGCTTCGCCAAGCTCCCCCCCGAGCAAAAAGCGCAAGTCAGCCACCGCGGACAGGCTATTGCACGCCTTCGCAACGCTTTAGAATCGGTGGCCTAATAAATCATGAGTAAGTCATTCCCGGCAGAGCGCATCCGCAATTTTTCGATTATCGCGCATATCGACCATGGCAAATCTACGCTTGCCGACCGCTTTCTCGAAATTACTGGTGCGGTGGATACGCGCAACAAGCAAGCGCAGCAGCTCGACTCCATGGATATCGAGCGCGAACGTGGCATCACGATTAAGGCGGCGGCGGTTTCGCTCACAACCCACGTTAATGGCGTAGAGTATTTGTTAAATCTCATTGATACTCCCGGCCACGTAGATTTCGCTTACGAAGTTGAAAAATCTCTGCAAGCGTGCGAGGGTGCGTTGCTATTGATTGATGCTGCACAAGGCATTCAGGCGCAAACAGTCGCCAATGCTATGCTAGCGATGGAGCAAGACATGACCATCATCCCTGTTTTTAACAAGGTAGATTTGCCGCACGCGCGTCCAGAAGAATTTGCGGGTGAGCTCGAGAACACCTTGCTACTCGAACCAGAATTAGCTTTGCATTGTTCTGCGAAAACAGGCGAAGGCGTAGAAGCCATCATCGAAGCGTTAGTCGCACGCGTCGAAGCACCGCAGGGAGACCCTCATGCACCCCTGCAGGCATTAATTTTCGATGCCAAATACGACGAGTATCGTGGCATTGTGGTTTGCGTCAGAATTATTAATGGCACCTTACACAAAGGTGATACTGCGCACATGATTGGCGTTGGCGCCGATTACGAAGCTGTTGATATCGGCAAGTTCATGCCAAAAATGGTGACGCACGACTCATTGTCAGTTGGCGAAGTGGGTTACTTCATTTCAAACATCAAGAATCTAGAGGACGTCCGTGTTGGTGACACCATGACTATTTCTAAAGGTGAGCGAGCCGAAGCACTCAAAGGCTATCGCGAACCACAGCCCATGGTTTGGTGTGGTGTATTCCCCGTTAGCTCTGGCGACTTCGAAGATCTACGCGCGGCATTGAAGCAGCTAAAACTGAATGACTCATCGATTATATTTGAACCCGAATCTTCTGAGGCTCTAGGCTTTGGTTTTCGCTGTGGATTCCTTGGCTTGCTGCACATGGAAATCGTGCAAGAGCGTCTCGAACGCGAGTCTGATTTAAGCGTTGTGCAAACTGCACCCTCAGTGCCTTACCAAATCGTGCTGAAAGACGGCTCAGTAAAAGACATCCATGCGCCAGGCATGTTGCCTGACCCAAACTTGTTCGAAGAGATTCAAGAGCCAATTGTTACGACTCACATCTTGATTCCCGTCGAATCAATTGGCGCGATAATGTCGCTATGTGCCGAACGCCGGGGCACCTTCTTACGACAAGAACATTTGTCTGCCAACCGCGTCATGCTCACCTGGGATTTACCCCTCGCCGAAATCATTTACGACTTTTACGACAAGCTCAAGTCTGGGACAAAGGGTTACGGCACGATGAACCTCGAATCGCCGCGTTTCGAATCAGCTAACTTGGTGAAGTTACGCATTTTGGTGGCTGGCAACGACGCCGACGCACTATCTACCATTTGTCACGCCGACAATGCCCAGCGCCGCGGACGTGCCGTACTGAAAGTATTGCGTAAAGAAATTCCGCGTCACCAATTTGAGATAGCCCTGCAAGCTGCTGTTGGCGGAAAAATTTTGGCGCGCGAAAACATTCGTGCATTGTCAAAGAATGTGACTGCTAAATGTTATGGCGGTGACATCACTCGTAAACGTAAACTATTGGCTAAGCAGAAAGAAGGTAAGAAGCGCATGAAGAGCATCGGCAATGTCGAAGTTCCGCAAAAAGCATTCTTGTCTGTACTAACTACCGACGAATAATCTTCATGTCTGACAAGAAAGAAAAATCCAAACATCCTTTTCGTGAAAACATCGAAGTGGTGCTGTTTGCGATTGTGATGGCTATGGGCCTCAAGGTATTTGCTGTTGAGGCGTATCAAATCCCTACCGGTTCAATGCAGCCCACATTGATGGGCACCGAATTGCTCGATCCCGCCACCAAGCGTCCAAATGGTGCGCTTAACGACCGCGTGTTGGTAGACAAGATTTCTTATTTTTTCAGAGATCCGCAGCGCTGGGAGGTCGTGGTATTTCGCTATCCTCTTCTTACACATAACAATTACGTCAAGCGCCTGGTCGGAATGCCCAACGAAGAGCTCTGGATTGACGGTGGTGATTTGTATGCCCGCGAACTAGACACCGATGATGATTTCGTAGTGCTAACCAAGCCATGGAAAGTCATGCAAAATATCTGGAAGCAAGTGTTACCCGGAGTCGGTGACGACCCCGCGCAGTGGCATGGTTGGCGAATCACTGGCAAAGCCACAAAAAACGATGATGGCTATGTTGTGTTTATCGGCGACGGAAAATGTGATTATTCCTCCAGCATCCGCAATGGCTATTTGCACGGCTACCCCGAAGAAGTTTATTTTTCGGTGCCTAATGTTTCGTCACGTTCACGCGAAGTCGTCGGCGATTTGCGTTTGCAGTTTCATCTAGACGGAATTCAAGCGAGTGGTTTTATCGAAGCTGGCTTAGAGCTCGGCAACAACTTGATTAACGCAAAACTCGATGCCTCTGGATCGTTGAGCTTGTCATTACCTGACGGCGAACAACGCATCATTGAAATCCCCGCTAACTTTAGTGGTGATGTCGACCTCGCATTCTGGGACCACCACTTGCGTGTGTCCTTAGCTGGAGATGTTGTGTTCAACGAAAAGCTAGATGTTGAGCCACATAAGCCTCGCCGCAATCGCATGCGATTCACCGTTAAAGGCAGCGGGTGGGTTTTGAGTCCGGTTACTGTGTCACGCGACATTCACTATTTACCGCCCCGCCAAAACGCTGCGCCAATCTTTGAAATTAGTGACGGCCACTATTTCATGATGGGCGACAATACACAAAACTCGTTAGATAGTCGTGATTGGCAACGCGAAACGTTCAGTTACGACAATGGCATTGATGCGCCTTTGAAAATAGCCGGCGATCATCTGCAGCATGGTTCTGACCCGATGTACAACAATCCACGCTGGAACATGTCGCACGACATCATGACGGTTCGCGATGAGTTCGGCAACATTCACACCCTCGACGAAAACACTGTCAAGCAAAGTGCCGACGTCTTGCAGCACGCACCATTAGTGCCACGCGAATATTTGCTCGGACGTGCGCTAGCAGTATTCATGCCACTGAAACCTATCGCTCCAACCAACCGCTTTAACCTAGTACAGTAACATGAGCATTATCCTCGAGACTAAAAACATTAGTAAGGCGTTCAAAGGACGCGCCGTAGTTAAAAGTGTCGATCTCCATGTCAAATCTGGAGAAATTGTCGGCTTACTTGGCCCGAACGGCGCGGGCAAGACCACGACATTTCGCATGTGCATGGGAATGATTGCTCCAGGTAGCGGACAAATATTTTTGCATAACGAAGATGTCACTGCGATGCCAATTTACCAGCGAGCTCGTCGCGGATTAGGTTACCTAGCGCAAGAGGCATCGGTATTTCGCAAGTTATCCGTTGCGGACAACATCCTCGCTGTTCTTGAGACGCTTAAGTTAGATAAAAACGAACGCGCTCAACAATGCGATGCCCTACTCGAAGAATTTGGCCTGACACATTTGCGCGATAGCATGGGCGAAGTTCTATCTGGCGGTGAACGGCGTCGTGTTGAAATTGCACGGGCATTGGCGACCAACCCAAAGCTGATTTTACTTGACGAACCATTTAGTGGTGTTGACCCGATTGCGGTTGAAGATATTCAGGCGATATTGATGCAACTGCAGAAAAAAGGTATCGCTATTCTGCTTACCGATCACAACGTGCGCGAAACGCTGAGCATAACGACTCGTTCTTACATTTTGTCTACTGGAACTGTGCTTGCCGAAGGTACCGCCGAAGAATTAGTGCATAATAGTTCCGTGCGTAAAGTTTATTTGGGCGAAAATTTCGAGTTAAGTTAAAGCAGGGCGTCCGCGAAATTGGTGGCGAGGGTAGAATATCGCGCCCCCATTCACACGATACACCTTGTCATGGAAATCTTTAGCTTCGTTAAACGCGTTCCTTCCACAACCGCTAATGTGGAAATAAAAGACCAACAGCTCGACACTTCGGGTTGCGAGTTCGAAATCAACCCATACGACCTCTTCGCTGTAGAAGAGGGCTTGCGTCAAAAAGAAGCCGCTGGCGACGGCAATGTCACTTCAGTCAGCTTTGGCAGCGACGCTTCGCAAAAAGATTTGCGCACAACTTTAGCGATGGGTGCCGACGCAGCTTTGTTGCTGAGAAACGATGCCGCCGACACTGCTGATGCTGCCACTACCGCCAAGGTCATTGCGGCTGCAATGGACGGGCGCAGTTTCGACTTGTTGCTGTTCGGCAAGCAAGCCGTTGACCGCGATCAGCATGGTGTTGGTCCAGGTGTAGCAACTCGCTTGGGTATTCCTTGTATCACCGAGGTCATCTCTTTAACTATCGACGACGGCAAGGTTACTGCCATGCGTGAGGTTGAAGGAGCCACAGAAACTATTACCACAAGCGTGCCTTGCGCAATTACTTGTCAGAAAGGTTTGAACGAGCCACGCCTTGCTTCATTGAAAGGCATCATGGCCGCCAAGAGAAAGCCTCTCGAATCCATCGATACTGAAATGCCCGCAATGGCACTTACTGTCGAGTCTACTCAACCACCAGATGTTCGCCCTGCTGGTCGTATCGTTGCCAATGCTGCTGAATTGGTCGACGCACTTCGCAACGAAGCAAAAGTTCTATAAAAGGTAAATAAAATGTCATCTGTACTAGTCATTCTTGAAACTCGCAGCGGTGAACTTCGCTCTGCATGCCTTGAAACTGTTGGTGCTGCCCGCACAATTGCCGACGCTAAAGGTTGTAATGTAGTTGCTCTCGCAACCGAAACCGCAAACATCGATGCTGCTGTAGTTGGTGGCGCTGGCGCTGATCAATTAATGATTGCAACGGCCGATGCGCACTCTGCCGATGCGGCAGCAACAACTATTGCGCGCGTCGCTAAAGAAGTTGGCGCCGATGTAGTGTTACTTTCCGCCACCGTTCGCGGCCGCGACATCACCCCGCGCGTTGCTGCCCTACTCGACACTGGTTTTGCTGCCGACTGCACTGCAGTTGACTCAAACACCATGCTCTTCACTCGCCCAATATGTGGTGGTAAGGCTTTCAACAACGTAACAGTGAACGGTGATGTTGTAGTTGCCAGCCTTCGCCCTAACTTCTTTGCAAGTGCTGGGCGCGACCACACTGCTGAGATAAGCGAGGTGGCTAGTGAAACCGCTCTTGCACAAGTTGTTGAAGTGGCTGCACAAAGCGGCGGTCGTCCTGATGTAGCCGAATCCACCATCGTAGTTTCAGGTGGTCGCGGAATGGCAAGCCCTGATAACTGGAATCTAATCGAAGCAATTGCTGATGCAATCCCTGGCGCAGGACTTGGCGCATCTCGTGCAGTAGTCGATGCCGGCTGGCGCCCGCATAGCGAGCAGGTTGGACAAACTGGTAAAACAGTTTCACCTGAACTGTACATCGCCATCGGCATTTCTGGCGCGATTCAACATCTTGCCGGCATGAGATCTTCGAAGGTGATTGTGGCAATCAACAAAGATGCCGATGCGCCGATATTCAAGCATGCTACTTATGGCATTGTTGGCGATGTATTCGAAGTACTGCCAGAATTGGCCGCTGAGTTGGCGAAGTAATTTATCAGCAGTGATAGTCGGCCAATAAAGCCTCAACCAAATACTGGCGCCGAATTAAATCTTCATCGATAGCAACCGAAGCGCGGGAATCTTTTATTAGGTTCACGCGCTTTAAGAATTGGTGCAAGCTTTGCTCCATAGGGTCGCCAATACTCACTGCGTCTTGTGCCTCATCAGCATGTGCAGCAAATTGCATTTGATAGTTTGCGCCGATTATACGGTGACACAATTTGTCATCAATGGAGTACTCTGCAGGTGATGGGAACACACCAATATCTTCAAGGATAATCTCGCACTGTAACACGCGAGAATGGGTGCAATACTCAAAGCGCAATGCCGAATCAGGCGAATCTTTCGCGCGTTCGGTGTACTCAACTTTCTTTAGATACGCAGGCCCCGGGGATATTCTTTGAATTAAGCTTAATGGGTGCGATAGCACCTCCTGCCAGCGTTTTTTCCCACGCAGTTTCGGCGACAACAGCATCGAAAACTTTCGCGCCTGCGACATATCGTGCTGCGGGTGTAGCTGATGCCACGCCTCTAAGGTGAATGGCCATTGGCAGTTTTCACTAATCAGCAACTCGTTTGCACTAAAGTTAAGAATTAAATCGTCGCAATGTTTTGCGCCAGACACGCACAACGGCTTTTCACAAAACACATGCGCATGAGAATCTAAACACTGCTGAATCCAGTCAATATGTGTGGTAGTTGGCGAAGCAATAATTACTGCTTCGGGATTGGTCTCAGCCAACATGTCTTCCTCTTCGGCATATACCTCTGGACGCAAGCCGCTGCCCAGCAATTCTTCGCTAGCTGCACGAGCTGAGTCGTAACTCCCACCAACAATTGCCACCACCTCGGCGCCGGCAGCATGGGCTTGCAGCGCCAATAATCCACCTGTGCCCATATTGGTGCGCCGCGCACCAACAATCGCCACCCGCAAACCATTAGCTATTGCTTGGGGTTTGCCCGGAGTTGGCTGAGAAGATGGCGACGTCATGCTGAATTGTGGTTATCCTAGAGTAGCGAAATGCCTGCGTCACCTCCATCATCTTTAATGGTGCGTTTGCCGAATCCTCTCGGCGACGCCGTGATGGCATTGCCGCTACTTTCTAATATTAAACAACGCTTTCCTGACTGTCGCCTAAGCCTGGTAGGTAATCCAGAATATGAATCTTTATTCAGTGGTCTAAGCCATATAGACCAATTCGTTGCTCTTGATAATTCGCTTAGCATCGCCGAGCAATCCAAAATTTTAGAAGAGCAGCAATGCGACACAATTATTTTGTGCCCCAACTCGTGGTCGTCCGCATTGGTTGCGCGGAAGGCCGGAATCAAGCAACGCATCGGTCGCACTAAACATTTGCGCTCGTTTCTGCTCACTCATTCTTTGCCAGCGATTGACAAACCGCGCTTAATGCCAGAACTGTATTGTGAATTAATTACTGCATTCGGCGTTGGCTTCTCTGTTGACCCAGCATATTTGCCTGCGCCCGAAATTGCAGTCAGTTGGGCGCCGCCAAAACTGGGATACTTCATGGTGGCACCTGGTGCCGCATTTGGTTCTAGCAAACAATACCCCGCACACTTAATGGCTACGGCCCTGAACGGAATTCATGCAAAACACCAATTGTTGCCGGTGCTTTTTGGAGCGCCTAGCGAACATCAATCGCTAATTGAATTGTCGAAACTGCTCGATCATCCATTCATTGTCGCTAAACAATATGCTGACTTCAACGAAATCAAACACGTGATGAAAAAAGCAAGTTTCGTGTTATCTATGGATAGCGGTGCACGCCACATTGCAGTCGCAGTCGGCACTCCACAACTTGCAATCTTCGGCCCTACTGACCCAAGTTGGACTGCACACGCCATGGACGGCGCGGTATTCGTCGCAAATGACAAGCTTGATTGTCTTGGCTGTCACCACAAAACCTGTCCGCTCAAAGGTCACCCTTGCATGAATGACCTAGACCCGCAAATCATTATCGATGCCAGCTCAAGATTTATCGCCTAGCAACGAAATATTGTTTACCGAGGCGCATTCGACTTGGTCGCAGTTATTGAGTGATATTGCAGAGTCAAGTCAAAGCATATTGTTTGAGAACTACATTTGGAATGACGGCGCCGCAAGTGATGCCTTGCTCGTAGCCATGCGCAACGCAAAATCCAATGGAGCGGACATCACTATTCATCTTGATGCTATTGGGTCATTTCACGCGTCGAGTCAATTACTCTCCGAAATATCAAAAATCGCAAAACTAGTGATTTATAACAAGCCGCGTTTCGAGTTTCTTTATTCGCGATTCGTCAATAGCGTAATGCGACGTACTCATCGTCGCATCATCGTTTGTGACGACAAAAATGCTTGGGTTGGCGGCTTAGCTATCGATGATTTCTGGTGGCATGAAAACATAAATCCATGCCGTGAATCTATGCTACGAGTGAGCGGCGCTATCTGCCACGAACTTAGACGGATTTTTTTCAATCTCGAGGCCAAAGTGGAGCATCGCAATTCAATTACTCTTAAACCACTAAGCGCTAACAGCGCTCGCGTATGCAACTTTAGTCCCTTTGGGCGTCCAACTTTTTTGCGGCTGTTACTACAACGAATCGGTCGCGCACAAAACTCTATACACATAGCTACTGCTTATTTTATTCCGCCGCGCAAACTTCGCCGCGCCTTAATTAAGGCGCGACAACGTGGGGTCGAAGTGTATCTACAACTGCCTTCTGCAAAGTTACATGACCATCCAATGGTGAGAATGGCGGCACGCCGTCACTACGCGAAATTACTGAAACGCGGTGTAGTGATTTATGAATACACCCAGAGCTTTCAGCATAGCAAAACGGCATTATTTGACAACTGTGACTGCCTAGTCGGGTCACCAAACATTGACCGCTGGTCATTCTTCAGGAATCACGAACTTTTAATTGAAAGCACTGATCCTAGTTTATGTGAACAGCTCAAACAGTCCTTTGACGCTGACATGCGCCGCTCGGTGCAGATTGATCCGCAACTCTGGGAGAGACGCAGCACCAAAACCCGTTTACTCGAGAACTTCGCCGGAATTTTTGACCCCATTTTATGATGAAAGTTCGCGTAATGAGTTGGAACATCCATCGCTGCATCGGAGTTGACCGCCGCTTCAAGCCAGAACGGATAGCACAGTGCATCGGCCATTATTCGCCTGACATTTTATGCCTACAAGAAGTTGATCGTGGTGTGCCGCGCTCACGCAACCTATATTTAGACCATTATCTAGCTGACCAACTTGACTACGGCTATCACACTTGGGCACAGGCCCATGCCTTAACAACCGGCGCATATGGCAATGCCACCCTATCGCGTTTTCCAATCATCAAGCGTCGTGCTATCGACTTAACTATCGCCAACAAAAAGAAACGCAACAATCTTTACACTCGAATAAAAATTGAGCGACGTAGCCTGCACCTATTCAATTGGCATCTCGGATTATCAGCCAAAGAGCGCGGCCTCCAAGTACAACGCTTACTGCGTTGTAACACGCACGGCGACTTGCCAAGCAGCAGCCGCATCATTCTCGCAGGCGACACCAATGATTGGCGCAACTTGCTTTACAACAGTGCCGGCATAGCTGATTCAAATTACCATGCCTGGAGCGAACACGGTCGTCGCAAACCCATCCGCACTTTTCCTAGCACGCAGCCTATTGGTGCACTTGATAAGTTTTTTTGGAAAGGGAAAATTGATGCTGAACATATTTACCCTGGGCATACTAAGCAAACACGCGTCGCCAGCGATCACTTGCCATTAGTCGCCGATTTTACATTAAGCTAGCATTGCGCGCACTTGCTGTTCATTAAGGACTGCAACACCTAACTCTTGCGCCTTGGTTAATTTGCTGCCGGCTTTATCCCCAGCAACTAGATAATCGGTTTTCTTCGACACCGTGCTAGTCACCTTGCCGCCAGCCGCCTCAATGATGGCCTTCATTTCTGGACGCGAGCAAGACAGCGACCCCGTCAACACAAAAACTTTCGACGCGACGCCATCTACATGGTCATCTTCGCTGAGCACTACACTTTGCGGACGCAATCCGTATCCGATCATTGCATTAAGTGCTGCTTGGTTCTTACTTGAACTAACAAATTGCAGTAATGAACCGGCAACCTCTTTGCCTACACCCTCGATTTCACTTAATCGCTCAACGGCTTGTTCGTATTCGTTGTCGGCCAAACTAAGTAATGCACCGATGCTATTAAACTTCGCACAAACCACACGCGAAGTTTCTGGCCCTACATCAGGAATACCCAAGCTAGATATAAACTTATCTAGCTTGGGCTGCAAGGCTGCTTCAATACCATCGCGCATTGCAGCAACAGATTTTTCACCCCAACCGTCTAAGCTAGCGATGGCCTCGTAATCTAAATTAAACAATTGTTCGACACTATTAAGCAACCCCTCGGCATGCAATTGCACTACTGCTTTATCGCCAATACCGTCGATATTAAGCGCCACGCGCGACACCATATATTGAACACGACGAATTAACTGCGCTGGGCAATCGATATTCACACAAAAACAGTGCTCGCCATTAGCCTTAGCAGCGCCACCACATTCGGGACACTCGCTAGGAAAAACGAACTCGCGCTCGCTGCCATCGCGCACACCTAAAACAGGGCCAACAATCTGCGGGATAACATCGCCGGCACGCCGCACAAGTACTTGATCCCCTAGTTTGATGTCTAGATCAGAAATATACGCTGCATGATGCAAGGTTGCATGCTGTACTATCACACCGCCAATATTTACTGGATCGAGAACTGCGCGTGGAGTTAATCGTCCAGTGCGTCCGACTTGGATAAGAATATCAAGCAACTTAGTAGTTTCTTCACGCGGCGCAAATTTATGCGCACACACCCAGCGCGGTGTTCGAGCGCGCGAACCTAATAAATCACGCAACACCTGTGAATCAACTTTATAAACCACGCCGTCCATTTCGTATTCAATTTCGTCGCGCCGACTTTCGATATCGTCGTGAAACTTAATCATGCCAACAGCGTCAGAAACTAGTCCCGAGTATTTAGAGACTGCAAAGCCCCATTTTTTAGCACCCTGCATTGCATCAGCATGAGTGGCGAACATGTCTTGCCCAACAACACGCACAACTTCATAACACATAAAACGCAGCGGCCTTGATGCCACCACCGCCGGGTCGAGACGCTTAAGGGTGCCTGCAGTAGCATTACGGGGGTTAGCAAAGACTTGCTCGCCGTTAGTCCGCAACTCGTCATTCATCGCATTGAAGCCTGCAATAGGCATCATCACTTCACCGCGCACTTCTAGCACCTCAGGTAAATCTTCGCCGAACAACCGCAATGGCACACCACCAACGGCGCGTAAATTACTTGTTAAATCTTCGCCGAATTGACCATCACCACGCGATACACCACGGACCAGCAAACCATTTTCATAAATTAAGCTGGCGGAAACGCCATCCCATTTTGGCTCGCATAGAAAAGTAGGCAGGGTTTCTGTTTCGGAAACTAACCCTTTCAGCACGCGAGCCTCAAAATCAACAATCGCAGCATCGCTGGACAATGACTCGATAGAAATCATTGGCACCACGTGTTCGACTTTTTCAAAATCAGACCCCGTAGCTAGCGGTGCACCCACCCGCTGACTGGGACTCGACGAATCACACCACTGAGGATGCAACTTTTCAATTTCAATTAAGCGCTGAAATTTACGATCGTACTCGGCATCACTGATCAATGGCTGCGCATCAACGTAATAAGCATGATTATGCTGATGCAACTCAGCGCACAACAAATCGTATTCGCCGCGCAAATCAGTCATTAAGTCAACAACTCACTAAGGGTGACAATTTTGCGGTCGCCAGCGCCTGATGACAAAATAAATGTAACTTCGCCAGTTGCACATTCGGCAACTTGCGCCAAAGCAACCTTAGACGGCACCGGCCAGCCATCGACTGGTGAATACATGCCAATACGTAATGGACGGTAAGATCCATGCACTCGTCCGGCCGACAAAGCATTTGACACTGAATTTTGGTCGAGCGCAATGTCGTCATACTCGAGGCGACATCCCATCGCAACATGTCCGTCATCAAACAAAATAGTGCAGCCCTCGATAGGATTGCGTTGTACTCTAGATGTTGCTGCAGCTTGCTCAGCAACGGCGGTTAAATTGCGGTCGTCCATTGTCCTATTCTAACGCACTACCTGCATAATCAAATCGCCTTTGCGCGTCGATAACCAAATAGCGTTTTTGTTTTTCAGTTCAATGACCACGCCTGGACCTTTGCCGGTGAAGTAAACCGTTACCCCGGGTGACTTTTTATAGCCCCAGCCTCGCTTGCCTATCGCCCACGGGTAAGTCATGTGCTCGTGAATCGCCATTATTGACTTGAACGGCACATACTGCTTAGGAAAAGGTGCCATTTGTAGCACTATTTCATCGTCGCCCATCCAAACCTTCATGCTCGACTGCCACATGAACCAAAGAAACAATAACGGCAGCAACAGCAGTAAAATTAGTGCGCTCAATGGCACATCAACCACCAACAAAATAATTATCGGGATCATCACAATGATGGCCCCGACAACTTTTATCACCGTTGTAGACGGTTTACGTTGTTCTAGCAACTGCATCTAGCATAATTATACCTCAACAGCAGCGTAACCGGTAAATGGTACGCGGTTTTGCAGACGGCGTACGCCAGTGATTGGATCTTCGCGCTCTTCTGGGCGCACTTCGACGATGGCTTCGATATCTGACAGCTCGTCAGGCGAAATTTGCAATTCGCCATCTGCAGCAATACCAAGAACCTGTAGCACAAACTTTACGCGCGGCAACCCCCGCTCAGACCAGTGAAGGCTGTCCCAGCAGGCGGTACGCCCCTGAAACTCGCCTTTTGTAACTTCCCAGCGGATACCCCAACGTGTGTGACCTGCTGGAGATAGACTTTCGCGTACTTCAGCCACTTTGCAGTGGTAGTCGCCCGGAGGCACAGAACGCATGTCTTCGATGTTTTCAATTGTAGAGAGATTTATCTTCATGTTACCCTGTAGACGGACAGTGTATATCATCGACACTTCTTTTATACTGCACCCCATGATGAACCGCTTCGTCCTTAGTCTCACACGATCTGTTTGCCTTAAGCAAATAACCCTACTATTGTTTTTTGCAATTTCTTCGGTGTCTATTTCGGCACAGCAAGAAGTTACCCACAATAAAATTGATACCAAAGGCCCATTCGAGTATTTACTAGAGCCTGAAGTTGGCCCAGGAACATTCGATTTCATCGACGAAGGCGCCGGAACTGTAGTGGGTGTCCTTGGCGCAGTAATGTTTTACGACCTCGGTGCTGATTACTACGATTTCGAAAAAAGTATCTCATCATCAGGCACAACAGCGGCCGAACTCGCTGCGATAGTTGACCGCATCAATAAGCTAAATGGCAAGGATGCCACAAGCGTTGATTACGACTTAATGTGGCCACTGATTGAAGAGCTACGCAACACGGCACAAGCTAGTTTTGCTGCATCAAAGGATACTATCCATGAACTGCTTCAAGAATGCGCAGCAGAGGCAGACTTCACTCTAGAAGAAGCGGTCGAACTAACTCTAACCATACCCACTGGGTTTGCGATTGGCAGCATCAACCTTGACTCAGACGAGTTAAAGAGCAAAACGACAAACGATCTGCAAAACATTTTTGCCAAAGCCGTAAACGAAATCGTTGAAGGGGAAAAGCTCAAGCTCAGCATAAAGTTTTCGGACGACGCGGATACCGCCACGCTTAAGGTAACCAGACACGGTGTACCCATTGTGGTGTTATGGTTAGTGCTCGGCGCCATCTTCTTCACCTTCCGCATGGGTTTCATTAACCTGCGTGGCCTAGGGCACTCAATAAAAGTTGTAAGCGGCCGCTTTACCAACCCTAACTCACACGGCATTGGCGAAGTCACCCACTTCCAAGCACTAGCATCAGCGTTATCGGCAACGGTAGGACTCGGTAACATCGCTGGCGTTGCAATTGCGGTTTCAATGGGCGGGCCCGGTGCAATCTTTTGGATGGTGGTGGCCGGATTCCTCGGCATGTCGTCCAAATTCGTTGAATGTACTTTGGGTCAAAAATACCGCGAAGTACGGCCAAACGGTGAAGTGATGGGTGGTGCGATGTTCTACCTATCCAAAGGCCTCAAAGAAATGAAGATGCCTATCTTGGGCAAAGTCCTAGCAGTCATGTTCGCGGTGCTTTGTATCGGTGGTTCTTTCGGCGGCGGCAATACCTTTCAGGTAAATCAATCGCTAAATGCGATCCAAGAGACCGTGCCTTTCTTCGGCGAGCATCGCTGGGTTTACGGCTTAATCATGACTATCGTGGTAGGTGTGGTCATCATCGGCGGCATCAAACGTATCGCTTCGACCGCTGAAAAAATCGTGCCGGCCATGTGCGGAGTCTACGTTGCTGCGTGTTTAGCCGTGTTGTTCAACAATTTTGATCAGATTCTGCCGGCATTCAGCACCATCTGGGATAGCGCCATTAACCCCGACGCCGCTTACGGTGGATTTATCGGCGTACTCGTCATGGGGTTCAAACGAGCGGCTTTCTCTAACGAAGCTGGCGTTGGTTCGGCCGCCATCGCGCACTCGGCAGCGAAAACGGATTACCCGGTTCGTGAAGGTATCGTGGCTTTGCTCGAACCATTCATTGACACGATTATTGTTTGTACGATGACCGGTTTGGTAATAGTCATTACTGGCGCTTACGACGCAACCACTATGGTTGACGGCGTCGCCGTTTATGCACCATACCTAACAGACGCAAACGGTGCCGGCTTAACCTCGCAAGCATTTGCTAGCCAATTCAGTTGGTTCCCAATGATTCTCGGTGTCGCCGTTGCTCTCTTCGCCTTCTCAACCATGATCTCATGGTCATACTACGGCGAACGGTGCTGGGCTTACCTCTTCGGTGACAACGCCTCGATGTCTTACAAGATTACTTTCTTGACCTTCACGTTTTTAGGTTCGGTAATTACATCAAAAAATGTTTTGGACTTCGGCGACTTAATGATTCTCGGCATGGCTTTCCCCAACGTGTTAGGTGTCGTGTTGTTGTCCGGAAAAGTTAAACGCGATCTAAATACTTACTGGAAGCTCTTGAAATCAGGTGCCTTTAAAGAGTACAAATAAGGGGTGGCCCGCGCAGGCCCCCCCTTACTCTTGATTACCCTACTGTCCAGCGGCTCAACTGAAACCACCCGTGAACTCATCGAGCTCAACTCGCTCGGTGTTACGGTGGCACTTCTAGTGTGGCTAACGCTGTTCGCAGTCAACGGTTACTGCTTCTACCGAATCTGCTGTAAACCTAGACTAGAAATCTAGTTACAAAGTCGTTTTTTTCACTAAAGAAGCTGTGGATGGCGTCCGTAAATGGTGTAGCTCAATACTACACCATGAACCAAGACCCATCTTTTGACCATCTGCGCATCCGCTCCTTAACCGAGTTGTTCGGCAACTCCGAATCGGTGCGAGACTTATACATTGAATTTTTAGACTCATGCCCCGAACGTGTGGCTGTAATCAAACAAGGAATTCTCGAGCACCGCGCTGACTTAATCGAGTTTGCAGCTCACGCTATTCACGGCACGAGCGCCAACATCGGTGTCGCTAACATTGAAGCAACGTCTTCGGTAATCGAGGACATGGCTCACAATAACCAATTTGAGCTAGTCGACGCTTGCGTAGGTGAACTCGAAGATCAAATCGCTGGACTGCGCCAACATATCGATATGCGCCGCGCGATTTAGAGCTAAGCCGTCGCGCCGTTTGGTGAATCGAGCGTCCAGCTGCAGAGCTTGAAAAAATCTGCGAGACTGAGCAGCTCTTGCTTGACAGTAGATGCAAAATCTTCACCAAGCCCTATGACATCTGTCGATTGCATGCGGTGCACAATTTCGACTGCATTCTCGCCGGGGTTAACCGTACCGGCAATATCGCGCCAATCGCGGTTGCTCATGTCTGATAATGAACGCGCACCTCCATTATTAAGTTCGAAATTAAAATTGCTTGATGCTTTCTGAGCAGCGGCAACAATCTCATCACGTGAATAGTCCTCTTCGGCACGCTTAATTAGCACATTCAGGTCATACCAAGCCGTTTCATCAATACGGACTCCCCACCAACATTGCTTATCGTCGATGCAAATTTGCATATGCACATTGTTACGCGCTGAATTTAAATCTTTCCCCAACTCTTTGCCCAAAAATGACTGAAGCTTCTTACGGGATTTTTTGTCGCGAAATATCATGGTGCGCTGGCGACGCACACGCTTACGGTTAGTGTGGTGCGGATGATGCAGAGACTCGCGGCGGTCCAAGGCTATGCCAACTTCGGCAAACTGCTCACACACCTCGTTACCTAAAGCCTGCAAGCGGCGGCGCACCTCTAAACGGCGGCCGTTCCATTGGTCGTCGCCCTGAAAGCGAGAACTAAACAATTCAAAGTCGGATTCGAAAAACATGGGACATATCATAAAAAATGCGGCCCTAGTTTTCACTAAGACCGCAACTCCATCCCCTCAGATGGCACCTTTCGGTGTTCGCCAAATGATAGTATCTCTGTAACACAACTCAAATAACATTCGGCTGTTTATTATTTATTTAGAAAATAGATACGCAAAAGCTACTTCCTATTGAGCGCGACTATTCTAGGCCTTGCTTATTTTCTACGGCTACTTCGTGCTCGCGGTCGCCCTGAGAACCGGCGCGACGGGATTCTAAGTTACGCAACATCGCAATTTTTCCGTAAACAATGATCTCGTCGCCATCAGCGCTAATCGCCGTACCCTTCGTCACCGAGACGTAAATCCATTAGCGAGCGATTGAGCATCCAGTCGAGTGAAGCGCCACTGTGCTAATACGCACAATGAATAACGACAGAGACAATACCATCAGGACGGCGATGAGGGACATCATGTTAGGTATGGTAAACTCCCCGCGATGGAAACCCAATCCCCGCTTCTAAAAGGACTCAATTCTGAGCAGCTTCATGCGGTAACCAAGACTGAAGGTCCATTGTTGGTATTGGCAGGGGCAGGCACCGGCAAAACGCGAGTGATTACGATTCGCACAGTGCATTTAATGAATGAGGGTGTGGCACCAGAAAACATTTTGCTGGTCACTTTTACCAACAAAGCAGCCCGTGAAATGCGCGAGCGACTGCGCAAGCTTTGTGGTGACAAAGCTAAACAGGTTACGTGCGGCACATTCCATAGCTTTTGTATTCGTATGATTCGTGAGCACCACCAGAAACTGAATCTTCCCAAAACGTTCGGCATCTGTGATTCCTCTGACCAGCTCAACGCCATCAAAGCGCAATTGCGTGAATTGCGCATCGCCGAGACAACGGTTAACCCACGTGCGGCACAGTCGCGAATCTCGTTGTTCAAAAACTCATTGATTTTGCCCGAGCAAGCCTTCGAAGAAGCTGAAGACGATTATGACTTCATAATCGCGCGGTGCTATGAGAAGTATCAAGAGTATTTACGTCGTTCACGCGTACTCGACTTCGACGATTTCTTACTATACACGCACGAACTGCTACGCGACAACGAAGATGTACGTACCCAACTAGAGAAGCAGTTCAAATATGTAATGATCGATGAGTATCAAGACACAAATACTCCTCAGTACGAGATCGTTCGCGCAATCGTCAAAAACCACCGTAATATTTGTGTAGTAGGCGACGACGACCAGTCCATTTACGGCTGGCGTGGTGCTGACATCCAAAAGATTTTGGGCTTCGAGAAAGACTTTCCTGGTGCTGACAAAGTTTATCTCGGTATCAATTATCGCTCAACGCAAGAGATTGTTGATGCGGCGAATATGGTGATTAGAAACAACAGCTCGCGTCACGAAAAAGAATTGCGCTCATCCTACGGCCCTGGAGAGTCCGTGGCGATTATGCGTGTCGAAGACGAAAACCATGAAGCAAGTCACATTTGCGGCGACATTAAATACCAGGTCGGTCGTGAGCAGGCCCACTATCGTGATTTTGCGATTTTATGTCGCACGGCGCAGCAACCGCGAGCCTTCGAAGCCGAATTGCGTGGCGCAAATATCCCTTATAAGTTAGTGGGTGGTCAAAGTTTTTTCGATCGTAAAGAGGTGCGGGACATTTTGTCTTATTTACGCGTCATTGACAACCCTGCCGACGAAACATCATTTTTGCGCATTGTTAATACCCCGCCGCGCGGCATTGGCAAAGGCACTATCGACAAAGCTTTAGCGCAAGCGACCGAGCAAGGCAAAGGTGCGTATGAGATGTTTAAAGAGATGCATCAGGCAAAAGAGCTGGCGTCCGCAGCTAGTAAGGGTTTTGATCGTTTGAGTAATGCATTACGCGCTGCTTACGTCAGCGCCCAGGCCAATGAAGATTTGGTTTCTACATTGCGCAAGTTGATCAGTGACATCGATTACCACCAAGAGGTCGCACGCTGTTACCCCGATCCTGATACTGCGCAAACGCGATGGGCCGGAGTCGATGAGATTTTAAACTTCGCAGAAAACTATCAACGCAAAAACAAGGATGCCGACCTTAATGGGTTTTTGCAAGAGCTGATGCTTGATGAAAGCGACAAAGATGACGATGACAATTCGAATCAAGTCACGTTAATGACATTACACGCAGCGAAAGGACTAGAGTTTCGCAACGTTTATTTAGTCGGACTCGAAGAAGGTATCTTACCGCACAAACGTTCGGCAGTCGAAGGTACCATCGAAGAAGAACGCCGCCTGATGTATGTCGGCGTCACTCGTGCGCAGCGCTTGTTAGTAATGACGTTCTGCACCGCACGCGCTAAATTCGGAAAACTACAAGCATGTCATCCGTCACGTTTTTTGTTTGAAATAAAAGGGAAAACTCCACCTGACGATTGGGTGCCTGCTAGCGAAGTGTAGGCACGGTGTCGTGGTCGGTGTAGTGAATACGCACGACATTCTTGTCGCTATTACCCGACGCCAAAGACTGTGGCAAAACAAGGTCTTTGTTCAATTCGCGGCGCAACAAATAGCGTAAGCGCGCTAACCCGCCTCCATGCTCGAGGAAATTTGTTGCTTGTTCTTCATCAACACCAGCAACATCAACGACTAGCGTTGTATTTTCGTCGACTGTTATCTCAAGCAGTTGCACGAACTGAACACAGTTCTGATCACTGATAGTCTTGTAAGGCTGATTAATGTCTTTAAGAATTCCGCCGGTGATGAACAGCAACATGGCGATGACAACAACCGCTGTTGCGCGTGGTGACGGCAACAAGCGCTCGAGACCAACAGCGGCGCAAATGCAAATAGCTGGCGCCAAAAATATCGCGACACGCACGCTACCGCCGTATGGATAAGCTTGAATAGCTGCAGCGATGAACAAGAACGGCAAGCTGCCGTAGAGAAGCGCTAGCTGTGATTTGCGCTGCTGGCGCCATAACACTAGCACGCCTAGTATTTGCAACAGCAGTGTGGCGGATGAACCGAAATGACGTCCACCAGTGGGATAGGCTGACATGTAACCGGCATGGCGCTCGATTAACCAGGAAGGTACCGTCCACCATTCGCTGATTGGCGGGAAAGCGGTAACCCACATATCCATTTCGTGTAACCATGATGCAGCTTCAGCATGTGGTGAGGTGAAACTAATAGTCATCCATGTGTATTCAGCAATGAGCAGCACACCGCCAATGAATAGCAAGTTACGTTGAGCTGACAAGTTGTAATACAAATACAAACCACACCCAGCGACAACGAACATTGATGGCAGGCTAAAGAAAATGCCCAGCGCGGCAACTACAATAAACTTTTTGGGTGCCGAGCTTAACGCTGATTCAATTAACAATAGAGCAATCAATAAATCGAAAGCATAGGGTTTTACTTCGATGCTGTAACGCATCGGATAATACGACGCACAAAAAATCGCTAGAGAAAACAAGGCTGCGCGTGGCTCGACCACTTTTTGAGCCACTCGCCAAAACACTAATACGCTCACAGCACCAGCAACAAAGGAAGGCAAGCGCAGCATAAACAAACTGCCGCCGCCGATATCGAACATTAACTTTTCTAGCCATAGCCAACCTAATGGACCAATTTGCCCGTATTCAAGCGGTTGGAACAAATCGGCATAGCTAGCATCAAAAAAGTTGATTGCCACCATCGCTTCGTCGCCCCAAATTGGAAAATCAAGGAAGAGGCGCGTAAGTCGCCACACAAGGCACAGCCCAATTAAAGCAAATGCCCAACGGTTTTTTACCATAAAATGCGTGCGCCAGACCAAGTGAGGCCAGCACCGAATGCACCAAGCACTAAGTACTTATCTTTTTCGAACAAGCCTTTGTGGTAACCCTCCGACAACAATAACGGCACCGATGCAGATGAAGTGTTGCCGTACTTTGCAATGTTATGCAAAACTTTATGTGGTGGAATACCCAAATGCGCAGTCGCCTGCTCGAGAATACGACGATTCATTTGGTGCGGGATCATCCAGCCTAGCTTGGCAGGGTCTTGACCTGTCATCGCCCAGTCGAGTAACCAAATCATTTTGGTTGCCGCGAAACGATATACCGGGCGGCCGTCCATGAAAATGAAGTGCGACTTTTCGTCGAGGATTTCGTGCGATATCGGATCTGCTCCGCCACCACGCTTACGAATGATGTACTTGGCGCCGGCACCTTGCGCACCAATGGTGATGTCTTCGATGAGTCCGCGCTTACAAACTGAATGCGGTTGTAGAACCATCGCGCCTGATGCGTCACCGAATAGTACCGCTGTTGAGCGATCTTCTTTGTTGATCATACGTGACATTGCATCGCCACCAACGACCAACACGTTTTTGTATTTCCCGGTTTCGACGAATTGCGTGCCAACTGCAAGCGCATACATAAAACCAGAACACGCAGCAGCCACATCGAATGCGCCACAGTCGTTAGTGATGCCGAGACGGTCTTGCAAAATACAAGCCGCAGAAGGCGCGGTGTAGTCGCCCGAAACCGAACCAACCACAATCATGTCGATGTCGTTGGCATCAATACCGGCATCTTTGATCGCCATTTCAGAGGCGCCCTTAAACATATCGGTCGGCACCTCATCGTCGGTCAACCAACGGCGTTCCGCAATACCTGTTCGCTTGGTGATCCATTCATCGGACGTGTCGAGGTATTTGGCAAACCACTGATTAGTGATTACTTGGCTTGGCACCCAGTGCCCAATGCCAGCGACGCCGGCGGGAATTAGCTGTTTCATTGCTTATTACGGTTATTGGCGGGGACCAATGTCCTCGATTATACCTTATCGGCTATCAGGGGGAAAAGACTGCATTAATCTTATCTAAAAATCAGAGCGGCCTTCCCATTCGAGGATGGTCTGCTTTAGCTTGGAGTAAGTGGGCACATAAAAATCGGCGAACACCACGCGTCCTTGGTCGTCAATGACGATTGTGGTTGGGGTGATTTGCGAAGCTGGGAGGTCTTCGTATTTTTCGGTGATAATTCGATCTTGCTCGATTTTAAAAGCATCTATGTCGTCGTCGGTGCGATCGCTCAACATGATGTACGCGGGCTTGTAAACCTTCGCGTATTTCTCCATGTCACTTTTGCTATCACCCAACATGCCGCCGGCATTATTAAAGCCAAGAACTTGTAGCTCGGCGTCATCGAAATGCAAACTAATCGCATCGATCAGCGGAGATGCTGCCTTGCATGAGGTGCATGTAGAGAACCAAGTTGTAAACATTCGATATTTCGCCTTGGTGTGAGGCTTACTCATATCTAGAAACAACTTACTGACTTTAGCGTCGTCATGAGTTTTGGTGGTTAGTGTTTCTTGAGCAATTCCTTTACTGACTTTAGCAATCGAACTTACTGAGTAACCACTGCCATTCGGCGAATCAGCAGGATTTTCGTAAACAGTAATCAATTGTCCCGGCAACGCCTCAGCCACAACAGTAGTCGCGCCCTTTGGCCATTGCACAATAAAGCTTGCGGATTCGTTTGCACCAATACCTATCGGCATGGTGCGCGAATTCTGCGCCGCCAATCCTTCGCCACAACGCAACTCACGACTGATGTTTAAATCACCAGACTTCAGCAAAACTTTAGCGCCAATACCATCGCGCGCGCCCCACTTATCCGAAGCGGACGCAGTCTTATTGCCTCCTTCCAAACGAATATAAATCGGCTGATAGGTGGTCTCTGCTGGCATCAAATCGCCAATCTTGTTCCGGTATAACTGAACGTACGGGCGGTTACCGCTGACAAGGACGAAGTCTTGGTAACCATCGCGGTCGTAGTCGAATAGCGCAATGGCACGCGCATCACCCTTGTGGTCAGCACCCGAAATGCCTGACTGTGTCGAGAATTCTTTACCACCGATGTTCAACCAAAAGTGGTTAGGCTCGCTACCCGAAAATGATGCGCCCGAACCGACTTGACCTGGGTCAATGACAACACCAACATCTTTCCCTTGTTTGATATTTGCATTTTTGTCTCCGCGAACCACGGAGCGCCAAAAATCACTTCACAAATCAACATTGCGTTTTTGATCTTGCGGTGCGGTGTAATACCCCGCTGGGCCGTACAAGTCGAGATAGCCATCGTTATTAAAGTCAGCAAATTGCGCACCCCATCCCCAGCCACCAAACTCGGTTGAATGCATCGCTTCGCCCTCAGCAGAGACTTTGGACCACTCGCCATTATCGTTGTTGTGGTACATTGAGTTACCACGTCCAAGTTGCTCGAATAGCGGGTCGATACCCTCACCATTAAGCAAGTCGGCGTCGTAATTGACGCGACCTGGCGTGAAGAATGATGTTACGCGGCGTGCTGCTTTCGAAAACATGTTCGTCACGTATAAATCTTGCAGGCCATCGTTGTCGTAATCACCAAATGCAACACCCATGCCGAAACCTACGTCAGCGACATTCGCCTCTTCGGTAATATCGGTAAATTTACCTCCTCCATCATTACGAATTAGGTAATTCGGCGCAAAGTCGTTTGCTGAGTAGAAGTCGAAGTCTCCATCGTTGTCGATATCACTCCACGTGGTCTGGAAAGTATTGTGAAAAATCCGCAACGCATCTGGCAGAACATGCTCTTCGAATTTGCCATTACCTGTATTGCGTAACAACAAATTAGGTGGCCCCGGACGACTACGGTACAACGTCGACCCCTCAGCAGTCTCCACATAAAGCGGCATCAGTTTGTTGAAATCTTCTTCGCGCATAAAAGCCTTCAGCTCATTCACTGCGAAGTCGGTTGTGGTCATGATCTGCTCATCGCCTTCACCGGATGACTTCACCGCAGCATCGCCTTGCAACGCCTTAATCGCGCGCTGTGCGAAGTAAGCAGCATATGTCGAAATGTAAATGTCGTTAAGACCATCGCCATCGAAATCAACCACAGTTGCACCACCCGTGTTGAATGGCAGGTTGTCTTCGGCGATCCAATCACCAGAACGATTTACAAAATGGCCATCAACGTTCTCCATGATGATGCTGCGTCGCAGTGAGCCACCGATGAAAACATCTTTGTCACCATCGTTATCAAAGTCAGAGAACATCGCAGACGAAGTCTGGCCGTTGAAATCTAAACCTAACTCGCGGCCGATTTCTTTAAATGTTCCATTGCCGTTGTTATGAAAGAACAAGTTGCGGCCATGACGCTCTTGCACGTAAAAATCGTCGAAGCCATCGTCATCGAGGTCGACAATCGAAACTGTAGGGTGACGTTCGCCGGCCGCTACCTGCCACTGTGGATATGGCTTTTCGAATTTTTTGCCTGCCTTGCGTGACTTTAAGAACTCGCGCACTTGGTTTTCGTGAATAGATTGACGTGCGAGCTCGAGGTCGTCGGTGTTCTCAATCACGTTGTCGAGCACTTCTTCGAATAACCAATCATCTGTTTCGATAGTAGTAAGCGAATTGATTTTCCACGACACAATTTTCCAGACTTGCTTTCCAGGATCAATCTCGTCACGCGTTGATAGGTCGTGTTCCCAGATGACGTCTTGCCAACCTTTTATTTCAGCAAGGCGGCCATTTTTCATCTTAGCCTTGGCTGTGAATTTAAAACCCACTTGCCATTGAGTCATCGTTTCGGGATCGATCCAACGTGGCACAGGTAAGTTAACTTTAAACTCGGCAAACTTAAAGTAATCTACTTCGGCAAACAGGCTGCTGTACAAATTGAACTCTGACCAGTCTTTAGTCCCAGCTGGAGCTTCATCGGCACCGTTGTAAAAAGTGGCAACCTGCTCGCTGAGGTTCCAGTGGCGCTTGCCTGCTGTACCCCCATTCATTACGGTGTCATACTCAGGGAAGAGCTCGACGATGCCGCTGAATTCAAATGTCTCGGCAAAATATTTTGCACAGCCATTGTCGGGAAACTTTTTACCTTGCAGTGCTTCGGCTAGCCCATCTAGGTAACCCGTTTTTCCCCAAGCAATATGCAGTGCCTCAGAGCGTGTCATACGCTCTGTTTGAATCTCCATTGGTGTCGTTGGAGCCTTTCTTTTAGGCTCATCATTGCATGTTGCAAATGTCATCGCCACCAAGAAGGCAAGCAACAACGGGGAGTAGTTTCGGGGTGATTTACTCATAGCGGTAACTGTTGACCATTTAGGCCTTAATTACAGAAGAAAGTACTCTTTTTTCTGCGCCTATAGGGTATCGTCTCCGTACTATCATTGCTTAATGCCCAATTCGATAAAACTTTACGTCGCAGTCTCCTCCTGCCTGACAGGCGAAAAGGTACGCCACGACGCTACATCTAAAACCTCTACTGCTGTTTTGGCACTAAGTAATAGCTTTGGTCTACTAAAGTTCTGTCCGGAGATGCTTATGGGTTTGGGAACCCCTCGCGAAACAATCTCCCTGCAGCAACAAAGTGGTGCATGGCAAATAATTGGCAATGAAAGTGCCCATAATTACACCCATCTAGCCGATATTGCTTTAGCAGAGATTGACAAGATTTTCGGTGACAAGCGAATTGTCGCTTTTGTGATGAAGTCGCGATCTCCGAGCTGTGCCCTTGGCACTTACCCACCCCCACAAGATAAAGTCGCGCGTGACGGTTTAATCGCCGAACGATTGCGCTTAAAATTTCCATCGGCACTGTTCGTTGACGAGCAGCAGCTAGAAAACGACGTGGCATTTGCCGAATTCGTCCACACTTTAAAACATGAAAGCTAAAATCATCTCCCGCGAAGACCTAACCGACTCGTTATCCATCTTTCGTTTCGACGTTGATG
>JAPYTC010000005.1 GCA_029941685.1 Planctomycetota bacterium
GGTTTCCATCAACATCGTAAACATCGACAATACGGCCCCATTCGATGGACTCTAAAAACAGCCCTTTTGCGTCTGCGTTTGACTGATCTTCTGGGTTAAGATCGGCGACTGAGATACATGATGCTGCGAGCAATGTACACAGAATCGCTAGCTGTGAAAATGGGGGAAAACGAAGTGATCGTGAGGTGTTTGCCAAGTATTGATGCTGGTTTACAAGTGAAACTAGATTGTCGAAAGGTCTATTGCCCACAAAGGGTTACGGGCCAAGACATTGGGACGTGTATCCTAATCTCGCGGCGCCGAAAATCGGCCTACGAATTACCATAAATATGCAAATTCCGTGCCAATTTTATTCGACGAAAAACGGCCTTTATTGTGTTATTTTCGCACACACGTGTGCGATTTCGCACACCGACTAACTACCCCATACAAAGCCGCACGCTTCTGCATCAGTGCGCTGGCTGAACGGGTGCATGTTTTCGGGGCTGATACGCTGAGCAGTAAGCGAATGCTGGGCGTGGAATTTTCGGGTAGACGCACAGCCGATATAGTCAACAGCTAACTGTGCATCACATAAAGAACAGAGGAAAACCCTACGTAAACGGCCAAAAATACGCCATGGGAAGGCAACCCCTTCGTGACGGCTGATGCAATTTTCATTTGGGCACTCTTTAAGACTATGAACATTATTACCTGCTGAGAGAGAGCGCAACGGCAACAATGAGTAATCTTGACCAGCGAGAGCAGCTAAAAACACCGCCTGACGGACAATTGGACCATTGGCAGCCTGCTCAAAGTAAATCGCACGTGGATCGTCATCAATGGACGATGGCAACTCTTCACAACGTGGCAAAGGGTGCAAAAACAGACAATTTGCGAGTAACTTATTCTCAATGATTTCTGGGGTTATCCCAGGAAAAATAGAAGCTGTCGAAACTGCTCCGCGCTCAACCTGCAAGCGAGTCAAATACAGGGCATCAAGAGACTGAAGCTTCGGCACCTCAGTACCAAACAAATCTTTTTGCACTAAGCCACATGGCTCGATGATACGCGCCTCAGAATTTCCAGTCCAACCTGCAAAAAGCGGATGCGACACCCAACGCAACCTTAAATCGAAGTGGTCGACAATGCGCTGCTCGAAACTAGCCGCCCAATCAAGGCCAGGGCCAGGCAGTAAGACAATGCGTACCCCAAGCATCGCTAGCGACCAAGCTAGGGAACGGACAGTGCGCCCATTTGCCAAATCACCAAGCAACGCCACGGTCTTGCCTTCGAATTGCCCACCCCACTTTTTGTGCAAGGTATATAAATCGACCAGGGTTTGAGTTGGATGCCCAAGGCGTCCGTCGCCACCGTTGACAAGTGGGATATTGGAGTAGCGGGAAGCATAGCGAGACGCGCCATCATGTGGATGGCGCAACACCATCAGGTCGCAGTAACTGCTGACGACACGCATCATGTCAGAGAGAGACTCTCCTTTGGCCGCAGATGTCGACTTCGGATCACTTACGGTAATGACACTTGCTCCGAGACGATGGGCGGCGGATTCAAATGAGAGCCGCGTGCGCGTGGAGGGCTCGCTGAAAACAGTTGCTATCACCTTGCCACTTAGCGCCTGAGAATACTTTGACGGCTGGGCCTCGATGTCGGCTGCACAAGCGAACAGAGACTCTAAAAAAGTAGTATTTAATGCTTCGGAAGAATGAAGCCCGTCGATGGTTGGCAAAATGCTCATTTTGTAGGGAACTTGACGATTACGCTCGCATCAGGATACCTGTTCGGGCAATGGTGCGCCCCATTTTTCAAACAAAGCTATTTCAATAGTGGCGCAGCGCTGTTTATTCTCTGGCATATCTAGACGTTGCGCCTGAGAATGCCACTTAGTCGGAGTGTCGCACCTAGGCAGATCACAACGGTTAATGAATAGTAAATCATTGTCCGTGTCACGTGCCAAAAGCAATTCTGACATCAATGAGGTGAGTTGAGTTGAGTGGTCTAAAACCCAGATACACTCGTCGACTTCATCAAGTAAACCCAAACTCATTTCGACGGCCGCCACATCGTTAACCTGAACTTGATCGTCGACTAACAAAAGCCCAGCAGTATCAATGAGTGTCGCGGCAATCGCATCATCGCCTGCGCCAAGCATAATGGGCACTTCTACAAAATCCCGTGTCGTGCCTAGGTGTTCACTAACCGTAACACGATTTTCTGATACCCACGCATTAAACAAAGTCGACTTGCCGGCATTCGGCGGACCAAACAAAGCGATTCGCGGCGGCGTCAATAATCGCTGACGCCATGCGTCTGTTAATTGCCCGTAACACTTATCCGTTGCAAGCAAACGCAACGCCAGTGGGGATGATGCTGAAGATATTAGCGACAATTGCGAAGGCACCTCCTCCCAATCCTGCGCAGCCAAAAATTCATGCAGGGCTCGAGCAACTCCGTAGCCACCGTGAAAATGCCCTTCGTATATATCCTCAGCTACCTTGAGCAGTAAAAACTGATCAAAGTCTAAATGGCCGGTCTGGGGTTGCACCAAACGCAGTTCGCGAAAGTCGTCTAAGTTAATGCCAAACAAGCTTGAGATTTCTTCGGCCGTGCCACGAAATTCAAATATCGCTAAGGCGCTTGCTCCGGGCGCGGACAGTTGGCTGTATTTCATAGCCAGTTTTCTTCGGCTACGAGCTGCATTCCTTGAAACAGCAGGTCATCGCAAAATTGCCAATCAGGCAGCAAGGACTGCAGATTATGCGCGTCACCACCACAAACATACACCGGTGCAGGGCGCTCAAGGGTTGACTGATAGCGCTCTACTAAAGAGCAGATGCCAAAGGCCAATGCGCGATACGTTCCATCATAGACAGCAGCTTCGGTTGATAACGGTATAATTGGACTATCTGCACAGGGGTCGGCAAGGTGCGGAGCGGCCGCTGTCAATGCCGAGAGTTGCGCACCCAATCCTAAGCCAATTGCCCCACCTCTGAAATGCTGATGCCCGTCAACCACGTCAATGGTAAAAGCGGTGCCGACGTCAACGACTATCGCCGCCGAAGAGGATTTTTCATATGCAGCGAATGCTGTGAGCAGTCTATCGATTCCGGTATTTTGCGAATCGACAACCAGTGGTATGTGCTGTGTAGATATTTTTTGTGCGGGATAACCACCGACAATTTCTAAGACTCGACTTTCAATTTGTGGTGCCGAGCAACAGTAAACCAATAGTTCGAAGCTCTGATTTTTCAAATAACGGCCAAAGCTATTCAGGGATTGGTCATCATGCCAATCAAAGGAAAGACAATCAGAATCAAGCTTGGTTTTTAGTTGGCGATTGCCAATATCTACCAGCAACACCTTCGCTTGTGACATTTACTTTATGGCAAGGTAAAGAACAGCGTGCGGATACCGCCCATGCGTTCGATTTTAACTTCGACGCTACCACCTGACAGGTTCTGCAACGAATCAAATAACTCCTGACGATCTACTGCGGTTACACCATTTACTTCAAGCACAATATCATCGGCCTGAACACCCATGCGAGCGAACACCGAGTTTGGCTGCACACTACGGATGCGTAACCCCTTTACCTTATTCGTAAAAGGATCGCGTTCGGTGCGCACCGGAATCGACGCGAGTACTTGCTCTTGTGACATTTGGTTGATTTCGGCAGCGTCGGCGGCGCCAATGGAATAGTGGTTAGGCTCGGTCATGCGCGTGCGTTGTGGCACCACGACATCGTCGGCATGAACCAGCGCTCCATCAGGTCCCTGTACAATAATTTGTGAGCTATCAACCTCATAAGTAGATACGGGTACCGAAACACTTGCATCACCCTCAACTAGCACAATCTCAACGGCACCTCTTTGCAGGGACGCCAGTCGTAACTTTACGCCTGGCTTTGTTGACAGTTCGAATTTATCACCAACAGCGTAAAAATCGCCTGGGAATTCATCGCCACTGACTACCTCGCCGACTGCTTGAATCCAGGCACCGCTTGGGTACTGAATAAAAGGCACCACGAAATCGTCGGCGGCTATTACTTGACGAACCGTTACGTCTTCGTCGATATTCACCACAGGTGGCGGCGCAACGTATCCGGTGACATTCAAATCTTGCAAGACCTTATAGTTCTGGAAAGAAAGTAGATGACCACCAAGCTGCGATGAATCTAAACGCCCAAAAGTGTTTTCTAAGCGATTAATATCAACCGGTCGCATAAGGACATCGCGGTTGACCATAAAATCTTTAATTTGAAAGCCGAAACCGCCGAGAGCCAATAAGCCCACGGACGACAACAACAATCTAAGCAGTTTTTCATTCACCATACTATCTTACCTTAACCTAATCACTATTTCGACGTTGGAAGAGTACTTAGTCTTGCATCTAATTAGCCACGACTATCGTCGTCGTTGCCGGCATTACGCATTTCTTGCAGTTTAAGCTTCAATTGCGGCAATCCTTCGCCCTTTACAGAAGATATACAGAATTCGGGCTGCCCGATAGCGGCAAAAAAGTCGGACGCCTTCTGCGCAGCCCCCTCGTCTTCGATTTTCGTTGCCACGACTAATGTTGGTCGTGACGCCAACTCTTCACTGTGCGCAGTGATTTCTGCACGAATTGTGGCATAAGCCTCGAGCGGATCATCGGTGCTGTATTCGGAACAATCAACCAAGTGTAGTAATATCTTCGTACGTTCAACGTGGCGCAAAAACTGCACACCAAGACCTTTGCCTTCGGCGGCTCCTTCAATAATTCCGGGGATATCTGCAATAACTATCGGCTGGCCGAAGTCTTGCATATCGATGATTCCGAGAGACGGGTCGAGGGTGGTAAATGGATAATCAGCAACACGTGCCTTTGACGATGTCACGCAATTCATTAGTGTCGACTTGCCAGCATTAGGTAAACCCAACAAACCAACGTCGGCCACCAACTTCAATTCAAGACGCAACTTGCGCTCCTCGCCACGCGTACCCTCTTCAAAATATGTGGGTGCTTGACGCGTGGAAGTCGCGAACCGCGAATTACCGCGACCGCCTTTTCCGCCAGATGCGACTACTAATCGCTGACCTTCTTCAGCCAAATCGGCCAAACAGTTGTTGCGGGTGAAATCAAAAACTTGTGTACCGACTGGCACCAACACTTCGATTGTTTCACCGTTGCTGCCGCTACAGTTGTTGTTCCCACCGGGTTGGCCGTTGGTGGCACGCGCATGGAAATCACGACTAATTTTATACAACGAATTTTCGTTACTGTCAGCAATTAAAATCACATTGCCGCCGTCACCACCGTCGCCGCCAGAAGGGCCGCCACGAATGACGTATTTCTCGCGATGAAATGCACTACACCCCGGGCCGCCGTTTCCGGCAATCGCCACCATTACCGCCTCGTCGCGGAACATGTTTTCTATGCGTGCAGACATCTTATTAAAATCAAAAACCTAGACGCAAAGGCACGTCTAGGTTTTAAGTGTAGCGCTGCGAGAGCGCTAAAGATTTATGCGTCAAATGGAACTACAGACACGCGCTGCCGTGATTGGTACTCAACGGTGCCATCCCACAAAGCGAATAGTGTGTAATCGTTACCGGTACCTACGCCACGCCCCGCGTGATGCTTAGTACCGCATTGGCGAACAAGAATGTTACCGGCACGAACAGATTCGCCACCATACTTCTTGATGCCGCGCATTTTCGCATTTGAGTCACGACCGTTTGCAGTCGAACCGCCACCTTTCTTATGAGCCATTTCCTTAAGCCTCTATTATTTAGTTACCACCGACGTTAATTTCTTTAACGCGGATCGAAGTGTATTGTTGACGGTGTCCCAAACGACGCTTGCTTGACTTGCGACGTTTAAAGGTGGACACCAGAATTTTCTTATCTTTAATGTTGCCGATAACCTCAGCAACTACACTGGCGCCTGCCACATGTGGCACACCAACGGTGACGTCTCCGTCGTTAGAAAGAAGTTGGACCTTATCAAAAACAATCTCGCTGCCTGCTTCGGCATCAAGTAAGTCAACCCATAGCTCTTGGCCAGGGGTTAGTGTAAGGCATCGTGAACGGTCTTGGACTATTGCGTACAAAGTAATTTCCTCTCGTTAAGGGTCGCATAGTTTAGCAACGCACAAGCTTCTAAGCAAGTGACTCTTGGACCTGAATTATGGACTCTCCAATAGGTACCTTTATGTCGTCTTGCCACTCAATTTTGTGGCCAAACGGCTTTAATAAGGCAACATCACGCTTCATCGCCGCAACGAGCGACGAGTGCGCTCTGATGAACACTTTGTGAGCACCCGAAGTCGAGCGTAACTTGCGTAATACACGCAACTTACCGGCCTCCAATTGTGCCCAATGCCCTGTTCCTGCGCAAGAGCGGCAAGGCACCGACATAGGGCGAAGTGGCCCGTTACCAGTACGGCGTCGAGTAAAGGACATCAAGCCGAAAGAACCGATGCGACCGCACTTCATTCGGGCGCGATCATTCATTAGCTGATCGCGCAAAGTAACCTCGACCTCATGACGGTGTTTGGAGCTACGCATATCAATGAAATCGACAACGATAATTCCCCCGAGGTCGCGCAAGCGTGCCTGGCGAGAGATTTCGTGGGCTGCGAGCATGTTCGTCTCGAAAGCGGTGTCTTCTAGATTGCGTGCATCGAGGCGACCAGAGTTAACATCGATAGCCACCAATGCCTCAGTTTGCTGGATTACTAAAGAAGCGCCCTTACCCAACGGCACCTTTTGGCGAAACAACCGTTGATACTGTTCTTCGAGTGCAAAACTTTCGAACAACGGCATCGTTTTATCATGCAAGCATAAATCTACCCGGGCACCTGTCGCGCCCTTCTCTCTCAAAAATACTTCTACTAAATCAAAGATACCTTGGTCGTCAACCACTATTTTCTTGAGACCACCATGAAACAATTCACGCACAGCGCGGACGGCTGGAGGTTCTTCGGCAAGCACCAAATCAGGGCCTTCAACTTGTTTAGCTTTCTCAAGTAAATCTTGCCAACGCCTTTCAAGCCGGCGGAAATCGGCACGCAATACTTTTTTGGGCTCGTGCATTGCGGCAGTACGTGCAATCACAGGCAACGGCGAATCTTTTACGATATCAGCCAAATCGTCACGCAATCGCTGGCGCTCTACCTCGTCTTCGATACGACGACTAATGCCTATTCTGTCTAATGATGGCATGAGCACCACAAATGAACCGGCAAGTGACACGTATGTTGACAAAGTCGCTCCTTTGGTACCGACGGGATCACGTAAAACCTGCACTAATATCTTGCGACCCACATAGACAAAATCATTGATGCGGTCGGGATTGTCCGGCAACTCTTGCTCGACTACCAATTCTTCAGTGTTAGAAGAGTCGCCGTCGCTCGCGTTATCGTGATTGTCACTTTCTGGACGCACTTCTATTTGACGCATTAAATCAACAGCTGACAATTCAAAGTTTTTTGCTGCGGGATGAATATTACCTAAATGCAAAAAACCAACTTTGCGGTCGTCAAAACTAACGAAGGCGGCATCAAGGCCTTCTTCGACTCGGGTCACTTCAGCAAGATAAATGTTGCCGACTATCGATTGGTGGTCAGGGCGCGAAGTGCGCACATCAATCAGTTGACCATCGTCGACTCCAACAACTCGCACTTCTTCTGGGTCGCGAGTGTTGACGTAAAGAGTGTCGCCGTTAATTGCCATCCGTCTCCCCCTCACGGCCATTTTCGATGAGGTCGGCTATGGCACTTACCGCCAATTCAGCGTCGGCGCCTTCGCCGTGCAGTTCGACCACCGCACCAAATGGTGCGCCAAGGGTCATCACAGACAAAATGCTCTTCGAGTCGGCGGATCGTCCGTCAAAGTGAAGGTGGACACTTGCGTCAAAATCGACAGCCAAGTCTACAATGGCATGACTTGGACGAGCGTGGATGCCGTCCGCTATTGCCACCGTGGCCTGGCGCACGATGGTTGTCATGAACCTAAGCTTCTTCTAACTCTGAAAGCAAGTCAAGAACTTGCGACGGATCAGATGCTTGACAAGCAAAAGATACGAAATCTTCGTGCCTGGCTAGCGAAGCGACCCAACGCAATAAATCTAGATGATTGTCTGCGCTGTCAGCTGGACGCAAGATGGAGAAGAAAACGTTTACGTCTTCTGCATCTAGAGCGTTAAAGTTGATGCCATCTTTGTGGATAGCAATTACGATTGAGACTTCATCTATACCGTCAAGTTGAACATGCGGGATACCAACGCCGGAAGCACCAGTCGAACCTTGGGATTCGCGGGTTTTCAACGCCTCTAGAATTTCGTCTTTACGATTCGCTAGAGAAGGTTTGTTGGCGATGTGTGCATCGGTCAAACTGGCCAATGCGGAATCAGAATCAAAGGCCTCGAGTTGGAGGACAATGCTCTCTGGCGTAAATAGTGATACAAAGTTCATGTTAGGTCCTTGTCGGTTGATGCGTTGTTATCGGTCGCGGCTCGATGCAAAGATTCTTCGTGACGACGAGACTTTGACGAATGTGTTTCTTTATACCTGAGGATTTGACTTCTGACTTTGTCAACGACATTATCAATGGCGGTACGACCATCGTCGCATGAGTCTTTAGCGACAAAAGGGTCACCACTATGACGATGCAAAATCAATTCACAAGTTGTTTGTCCGTGTTCGGTATCGAAAACGATTTCTCCTGACTCGAAGTGTTCTCCAAAGCGTTCTAGACGCTGCACGTGTTCAGCAGTATGGTTTTGAAGTTTAGGAGGGAAGTCGCTATGGCGACAAGTAATGGTAATTTTCATGTTTACTGCGAGTTGGGGATGCCTCTAGGATACCTCAGCGGGGCTGGCTTGTGAAGTTGCAAAAACGGTTCTTCTGAATAATACACACGATATAAAGTCAAACCTTTGGCTGCTGCAGTAGAACCAGCCAAATTGCGGTCACAAGTAAGCAGCAATTCTTTAATCCAATTGGGCCTTTGGCGCCCGCGTCCTACCTCGAGCAAACTGCCAACCATATTTCTGACCATCTTGTAGAGAAATCCGGTTCCTCGCACATGAATAAGAATACGATTGCGTTGAATCTGAATATGCACATTAGTTACCGTGCGTACTGTAGTTGAAGTTGTGCGCTTGGCGGCGGCGAAGGATTCGTAGTCGTGAGTACCCAAAAAATATTGGCACGCCTCGCGCATCCCAGAGATGTCTAACTGCTGCGGCACCCACTCACAAGTAAAGTTATCTAACACCGGCGGCGATGAGCCGGTAGCGATGCGATAAATGTAATGCTTAGACTGCGCAGACTCACTCGAGTGAAAATCGTCAGCTACATGGCATGATTCACGCACCACCAAATCGTCGTCGAATTTAGAATTTAACGCTCGCGCAACACGTGTTGCGTCGAAGTCAGTCGATGTGCAAAAATGAACGACCTGACCATAGGCATGCACGCCGGAATCTGTGCGGCCGCTAGCCAGCATATTGACGGTTTCACCGGTCAACTCTAACCACGCGCTTTCTAGTTCTTGTTGAACTGTGCGCCGCTGTGGTTGCTTGGCATAGCCCTTAAACCTTGGTCCGAAATACGAAACCAACAAGGCAATAGTGCGGACGCCATCCGCCATCTAGTCGTCTAACTTGCGCCGTCCGCTGTATGCATCAGCGAGGATGTCGCCGTGCAGATATTCGAGTCGTGCCCCTACAGGCAATCCGCGTGCGAGACGAGTGATGGTCACATCAGCCCCCTCTAATACTTCGATGACTTTGAGTGCCGCACCCTCGCCTTCTCGATCAGGAGCAGTCGCTAAAACAATCTCTTCAACTTCGCCACTATCGGCACGACGGCGTAGCTCGCGCAAAGCAAAATCGTCCGGGGTAGCTCCCTCACGCGGCGCAAATCCTTCGAGTAGCACATGGTAAAGACCAAAGTGTACGCCAGAACTTTCGAGCTTCTCTACTTCGCGCGGCCCCTCAACGACACACACTACTTGCCGTTTTCGCGATTCATCTGAACAAATAGAGCACGGAGAACGCAGGGTGATATTTAAACAGTTCTCACAGCGCTGCGTTTCCATGCGCGCATCACGCAAGGCCATTGCCAAACTGGCGACTTCATCTGGAGATGAGCGCAATACATGCAACGCCATGCGTTCAGCCGACCGTGCACCCACGCCCGGAAATTTTTCAAGTGCGTTAATGAGTCGCTCGAGTGGTTCAGGAAACGCCACTTACATTCCGGGCATGCCTGGCATGCCCGGAAGCCCCATGCCACCGGTAACACCCTTCATCGAATCTGCAGAATCTGCAGTAACCTGTTGCAACACATCTTTGACAGCAACCGCAACCATATCTTCAAGCATCTCGACATCGTCGGCATCGACGACCTCAGGATTAATGACGATGCTCTTAAATTCGTAAGCACCGCTAATCGATACTACTACTGCATCGCCACCGGCTTTACCCACGTAAATTGTCTTTGCAAGTTTGTCTTGCATCTCTGCAACTTCCTTTTGCATTTTCTTCGCTTGACGGAGTAAACCGCCTAAATCGCCTAAGCTTCCTGCCATGATTATTCTATTTCTTGTTGCCCATCGAATTCACTAACTAAGCTTTCGACGGTAGGGTTAACTGGAATTATGGGTGGAACTTCAAATTCGATACGCCACGGTAACGGCGAGAATGAAAGTTCACGCAAAGCGCGCTGCTCGACTGGGTCTTCGAGCACGCTTAAATCAGCGCCATTAGCCTGACGCAAAATAAGGACGACTTCGGTAGCCGTTTTTTCGGCTGTGATAAAATAACTTTTGATCGTCGCTGCAAGAGTGGGTCGCTCTTTAGTGAGTTGAGCCATCATTTCGTTAAATGTTAGCTTTGGAGCAGCAGCTGGTGCTGGAACCGCATCCTTGGGCACAGCAGCCTCGGGCTTTGGCACAGCCTTCGGCGTCGGCGTTGGCTGCGGCGCGGCAACCGCAATCCGCGAAGTGGGTGGCGTGGTAACAGCAGCTTGCACTGTGCCGTCGTTATTCAATAAATTAGCCAACTCGAAAAACTGGTTGATACGTGCCGCACGCAACATGGTGTATTCAAGCAAAGCACGAGCACCAAGTGGGCTACGTTGGATACGACTTTCAAGGCTAAAAATCATTCCCATAATGCCTTCCATGCGGTCGCGGCCTAAAGTGCGTGCTAACTCGACCATCTGCTGTTTGCGCTCGGGGGCCGGTTCGACACCGATACTGTCTTCGCCCAACAATGCCACGTGCAACAAATCGCGCAACGCATCAACCGACTGCTCTACGAAATCGCGCTCGGTACCACCCACTTCGAGGAAGCCTGCAATCTCGAGCAGAATCACTCTTGGGTCGTCGTTAGCGATTGCCTCAAACAACCGTAGCCAACGTTCGGGACGCGCCAGACCAGACAAACTTTCAAGATCATCTAACGTGACTTCATCGTCGGAAGTCGCCAACAACTGGTCGAGCATCGATTCGGCGTCGCGCATGCCACCACGACATCCGCGGGAAATGGCTGCCAAAACTTCGGACGGCACGACAACCCCCTCTTGGTCACAGACAAACTGCAATTTTGCCTGCACATCTACTTCGCGGATGCGCCTGAATTCGAAAATCTGGCATCGCGAAACAATGGTCTCGGGGATTTTATGCGGATCGGTGGTTGCGAATAAAAACATCGCGTGCGCCGGCGGCTCTTCGAGTGTTTTTAGCAGCGCATCGAATGCTTGCCCAGACAAACGTTGCACCTCATCGATAATATAAATCTTGCGACGATCGCGAATCGGGTGCGTTTGGACAGCGTCGCGAATACCGCGCACATCGTCAACGCCGTTGTTTGAAGCGCCGTCAATTTCAATAACATCCATGTCGCTGCCGCGTTCAATTTCGACACAAGGAGGACATTCGAGACACGGAGTAACCGTTGGGCCATTGAGGCAGTTCATTGACTTAGCAATGATTCGTGCAGTAGTCGTTTTGCCGACGCCACGCGGGCCAATGAGCATATAAGCTTGCCCTACTCGTTGCTTGTCAATCGCCGCACTCAACGCACGCACGATATGATCTTGGCCAATGACTTCAGCGAAGCTGCGTGGGCGGTATTTGCGCGCAAAAACGCGATAGGACTGAGCGGGTGAGGTCACGCGAATATACTAACAGTTTGTAGCGGTCACCACAGGACAAGAAACTAGAAACCGGAGGCCCGAACATTCGCGGCACCCGATGAATGATGCTTAGGGCTGCTCCATTCCTGGCCTGACCCGGTTCACTTCAGCATCGCTGCGCGAGGCCGAACCCCCGGCTTCTAGAGTATTGTATTGTAAAGGATTTGGCGGAGAGGGGGGGATTCGAACCCCCGGTGCCTTGCGACACACACGCTTTCCAAGCGTGCTCATTCGGCCACTCTGACACCTCTCCGTTGAGGGCGCAAAATGATAGCGTTGCGCCTGATTTATAAAATCACTTTTTCCGTTTTGCTTGAAAAAATTCACGCAACATAGCGGCTGATTGCTCCGCCATCAAACCGCCCTGGTGCTCGACCCTATGGTTGAGACCTGGTAAATCGAAGAGCTGAGCCAATGACTCTACCCCACCGAATTTAGGGTCTGGCGCAGCGTAAACCACTCGTGAAATGCGCGCGTGCATAATGGCCCCACAACACTGAATGCAAGGCTCGAGAGTGCAGTACAACTCGGCGTCAACCAGTCGCTTATCACCAGTAGATGCCATCGCTTGGGTAATCGCGAGCATTTCGGCATGCGCAGTGGCGTCGGCGAGTGCTTCAACCTGGTTTGCCCCCTTTCCGAGGATTCGATTGCCACGCACAATTATTGCCCCAACAGGGACTTCATCGTTGCGAGCTGCAGATTCGGCTTGCCGCATGGCGAGCTCCATGATCATGGCATCTCGCTGCTGTGGGGATTCTGGCTGATGGAGTGGGAACAGCAGAGTCATTGGCAATAAGAAAAATGGTGCGCCCGGGAGGATTCGAACCCCCAACCTCCTGATCCGTAGTCAGGTGCTCTATCCAGTTGAGCTACGGGCGCTTGGGCGGAAATTACAACGTGGCGGACAGTTTTAGTCAATCATTGTTTGCTGAAAAATTATTTATCAACAATCACTTTTTTTGCTAGGCATACATATGAAGCCGTTATATTCTGAGAAGCTAAATGGAACCCTTCGTTCATCTTCACGTCCACACCGAATATAGCCTACTAGACGGGGCTAACAAGATAGACACACTCACCGATGCAGCTGTTGAAGATGGCCATGATGCTATTGCGATAACCGACCATGGCAATCTTTACGGCGCCATGGAATTTTACAAGAGTTGCCGCGAGAAAAACATTAAGCCCATTTTGGGTTGCGAGATTTATATCGCTGAAAAGTCGATGTACGACAAGCATAATCGCAACACCAACCCTTATTCGCATTTAACGCTATTGGCACGTAACGCCAAAGGCTGGGAAAACCTCATGAAGCTCAGCTCGGACTCGCACACTAAAGGCATGTCAGTGCGTCCGCGAATAGACATGGACTTACTTGCACAACATGCCGAGGGTTTAACTGTACTGTCAGGATGCATGTCTGGCCCCGTAAACAAGCTGCTTCGTCGCGAACAAGAAGATGAGGCACGCAACATGGCTGGCACCCTAGCCGACATGTTTGGCCGTGAGCATTTCTTTCTTGAGATCATGCGCAATGGCATTAAAGAGCAAGACGATTTAACGACTGCTATGGTGCGCATGAAAGACCAGGTTGGCTTGCCATTGGTCGCTACCAACGACATCCATTACTCTCGTCACGAAGACTGCAGCTTGCAAGATGCTTTATTGTGCTTGGGTATCGGCGGCAAATACGCTGACCCTAACCGTTGGTCTTTCGACACCGACACTTTATTTTTCCGCACACGCCAAGACATGAATCGTGTGTTTCAAGATTTGCCCGAGGCATTGCGCAACACTATCGAAGTTTCCAATCAAATTGATGTCGAACTTGAGATTGGGCGCTTGCGCTTACCGATTTTCACCCCCGAAGACGGACGCACCCCCGAGCAGTTGCTCCGTGAGTTGTGCGAAAAAGGTATACGGCGCCTTTATCCAGAGATTACCGATGTAGTCCGTGAGCGCCTCGAATACGAAATTCGCATCATCACCGAAATGGGGTTCATCTCCTATTTCTTAATCGTCTGGGACTTAATTAAATTCGCGCGCGATAGTGGTATTCCAGTTGGCCCGGGCCGCGGTTCATCTGCCGGCTCTATTGTCGCCTATGCACTTGAAATAACCAAGATCGACCCACTAAAGTACGACTTGATTTTCGAACGCTTCCTCAATCCGGGGCGTGCGTCAATGCCAGATATCGATATCGATTTTTGCAAAGACCGGCGCGAAGAAATGATTATCTACACTCGCGAAAAATATGGCGATGAAAACGTTTGTCAGATTATCACTTTCGGTCGATTGAAGGCGAAAAATGCCATCCGCGATATGGGCCGTATTCTTGAAATACCTTTACCGCAAGTCGACAAGGTTGCAAAACTAATCCCTGACGATGCAAAAAACTTGCGCACTGCGATTGACACTGTTGCCGAGCTGCAAGAGTTGCGCGATTCGTGCGACGAATATTCACAATGGTTTGAGTTTGCCACCAAAGTCGAAGGATTCGCACGGAACACGGGTGTCCATGCGGCAGGAGTGATCATTGCCGACGAACCGTTGCGTAATATCACCCCGCTGTCGCGAGTGTCTGGCAATATTACTACCCAGTGGGACATGAAGTACGCCGAAGAATACGGCCTACTAAAGATGGACTTCCTAGGGTTGCGTACATTGTCAATTCTCAACGAAGCCGTCAGCCAGGTAAAACAAAACCGCGGCCTCGACATCGATTTGGACGACCTCTCACTCGATGACGAAAAGACTTTCGAACTATTCTGTAACGCCGATACAGAAGGCGTGTTCCAGCTAGAATCTTCTGGCATGAAAACGCTTCTAAGTAACTTGAAGCCATCGGTTTACGAAGACATCATTGCTGTGTTAGCACTATACCGACCGGGGCCACTCGGCTCAGGACTGCACGAGATATTCACTCGTCGTAAGCATGGTGTCGAAGAAGTTAGCTTCGACCACCCTATCCTCGAGCCGATTCTGAAAGAGACCTACGGTGTGCTCATTTATCAAGAACAAATCATGCGCGTGGCCCAGCAAATGGGTGGCTTCAGTCTTGGCGATGCCGATAACTTGCGCAAGGCTATGGGCAAGAAGAAAGCTGATCTTATGGACAAGTTTAAAGGTAACTTCATCGATGGAGCTACCAAGCAAAATGTCGACTTATACATTTCGACAAAAATCTGGGAGATGATGGTCAAGTTTGCTGAGTACGGATTCAACAAATCTCACTCTGCGGCATATGCCATGGTTACTTTTCAAGCGGCTTACATGAAGGCGCATTACCCTGCAGAATTTTATACCGCCTCTTTTACATACGAAGCTAGTGACAAAGACAAATTGCGTGTTTTGATTGAAGATGCACGACGTCATCAGATCTCTTTGCTGGCACCATGCGTCAACGAATCCACACGTCGCTTTCAAGTCATTAACGACAACACCATTCGTTTCGGCCTCGAAGCTATCAAAGGTGTTGGCGGCGGCGCGGCCGACGCTCTAGTTGAAATTCGCGACACACTTGACTCGAAGGCATTCGAGTCAGCACAAAATGTTTTCGTAGAAGGTGCTGCCGTTCATGTAAACAAAGGCACTTTCGAATCAATGGTCAAGGCCGGATGCTTCGACTTGTTCAACAAATCGCGCATCGAGATGTTACGTAATCTAGAAAATGATTTAAAAATTGCATCCAGCGCGGCTAAAGACAAGCAAAAAGGTCAAGGGTCATTGTTCGACATGTTTGGCGCAGGCGGAGAAACAGCGGAGCCTGCTGAGTCAGTATCGTCGTCCGACAGTAGTGATACCAAGCTTAGCGACGGCGACAAAAAAGAGCTTTTAGCCCACGAAAAAGAAGTTCTTGGCATTTACCTAAGCTCTCACCCACTCGACCCATATCGCCATGTTGCAACGGGCATTACGCCGTACGATAGCCGCTCAATAAAAGAGGTTGGCGATAACGCATTGATTGAGTTGTTCGGGCTAACTAGCCAGCTCAACATTCGTCCAACTGCAAAAGATCCGTCGAAGAAGTTTGGGAAGCTCGAAATCGAAGATCTCTACGGCTCTACTCCTGCGGTTATATTCAACCGTACCATTGAAGAGTGTGGCGATGTTCTCGAAGAAGATCTGATTGCTTTGTTTAAGGGCAAAATTCAAATCAACAATGACGTCCCAGAAATGATCATTAATTCGGTAGAGCCTGCTGGAGCGCCTGAGTCACTAGCGCTTAAAGGTGTTCTCGAGATTTCCTTTACGGTGAACCAGCAACCGAGTCCGGATACTATAGCGACGATAAAATCCACCTTAAAAGAGAATCCTGGCGAATCAAAAGTACACTTTATAGTCTTCGAAGAAAACGGTGGGCACCATGTGATTCGCGCTGGTACTCATTGGAATGTCTCCCTTTCAGCTGAACTTATTGAACAACTTAACATCATTGTCGGGTCAAACAGCACGCGTGTTCTCATGGAACGCGGCGCCATCGAGCGCGAAGCTCAACCTGCCTGGAAAACTGCCCGCTAGCTAGATAACGCGACAAAAGAACAACGCGAGCCAATCGGTTGATTGACTCGCGTTGTTGATTTTAGACGATGATTATTCGGCAACTAGTGCTTCGACCTCAACCTCTTTCTCAGAACGCTCGACAAATTCGAAAAGCGCTAACTGAGTGTTGTCTCCTAGGCGATACTTGTTCTGCTTAAGAATACGAGTGTAGCCACCTGGACGATCTTTAAAGCGTGGGCCCAAAACGTCAAACAACTTTTGAGTTGCCGTGCGGTTGTTACCAAGAATAGCTAGTGCACGACGAAAGTTATGCAGGTTCTTCTCTTTTGACAAAGTAACCAGCTTTTCGACCATCGGACGCATTGCCTTAGCCTTAGTCACAGTAGTTTCGATACGCTCGTGCTCAATGATAGCTGCAGCCATGTTACGCATCATCGCAACACGGTGCTGGGGCTTGCGAGAAAGCTTACGGGTTTTTACGCGGTGTCTCATTATTCGTCTTCTTCGCTAGCGGTAACTGCGAATTCTTCGGCATTCATGCCGATGTTTAAGTCTAGATCGCTAAGTTTACGATCGATTTCTGTAAGAACAGTTTGGCCAAGGTTCTTGATGGCAAGCAATTCTTCGTTAGTTTTGAACACCAAATCGCCGAGTGTAGCAACGTCGGCTACGTCAAGGCAATTACGTGCACGTGTCGACAGGTCGAGACGCTCGATAGGCTCTGACAAGAGACCCATGATGCGCTCACGGCGACGTTCTGCAGCTGCATCGAGAGCTTGCACTTCATTAACTACAGCCATGCCGTGACGAGCTTCGTCGAACTGGATGAATGGGTTAAGGTGCTTACGGAAAATCTTAGCGGACTCAACCATGGCCATTTGTGGCTTGATTGTACCGTCTGTCCAGACTTCCATAATTAAGCGATCGTAGTTAGTGTACTTACCTACACGAGTTGCCTCAACTGAGTAACGCACACGCAACACTGGGCTAAACGGTGCATCAACTGGAATTAGACCAATTTGATTCATGTCTTCGCCAGTATCCACCGCTGCCTTGTAACCGCGTCCGCGACGAACAGTAAGCTTACAAACGAAGCTCGAGTGTTCATCACTAAGCTCACAGATGTGTGCTTCTGGGTTTGCAATTTCTACACCTGTAGGACACTGGACATCAGCACCTGTAACCATGCCGGCTCCGGTCTTGTCGATGGAAATGTAAACAGGGCATTCTGATGATTCAACAGTGACCTTCAGGCGCTTAAGCGCCATGATGATTTCTGTCACATCTTCAACGACGCCTGTAATGGACTTGAATTCGTGCTCAACCCCATCAATCTCGACTGCCGTAATTGCAGTACCTTCGATTGAACCAAGCAGGACGCGACGCAAACCATTGCCAATTGAATGACCGAAGCCTTGTTCGAAAGGCTCGATGGTGAATTTACCGTATTCATCAGTGGCAGTTGACTCATTTAGAGTAACTCCTGATGGAAGTTCGAAATCTCTCCAGCGGATACGCATGTTTATTACCTGTTAATTTGGGACGTTATTAGACGCGACGCTTCTTAGGAGCGCGGCAGCCGTTGTGTGGAAGTGGTGTGCAATCTTCGATGCCAGTAACACGAAGACCACCCTGGCTTAAACCACGGATAGCGCTTTCGCGACCTGCACCTGGGCCCTTTACGCGAACTTCAACGTCGCGCATACCCATCTTTGTGACTGCTTCAGCAGCACGCTGTGCTGCTTGTTGAGCGGCGAAAGGTGTCGACTTGCGTGACCCTTTGTAACCTGCTTTACCTGGGGCACCCCAAGCAATAGTATTACCGTTAGTATCGGTAATCGTGATTAGTGTGTTATTGAAAGTTGCACGGATATGTGCCACGCCCTTAGCGCCTACTTTCTTTGACTTTTTGTTTGATGCTGCACTCATTATTCTAATTCAGGTTAGCCTTTCAATGACTTGACAGAAGCCTTACCGGCAACAGTCTTTTTGCCACCCTTACGCGAGCGAGCATTAGTTTTAGTACGCTGACCACGCACTGGAAGACCACGGCGATGACGCAAGCCACGGTAGCAAGCAATATCACGCAAGCGGTTAATGGATGCCGTAACACGGCGGCGCAAAACACCTTCAACCTCCAACTCTTCTTGGAGATAAGTCGCTAGTTTTGCGAGTTCTTCGCCTGTTATCTCTTTTGCACGACGCGATGGGTCGAGATCGAGAGTTTCACAAATTTGTTCTGCAGTTACACGGCCCACACCATAAAGGTATGTAAGCGAAATTACTGTGCGCTTATCTGCTGGAATGTCTACACCGATGAGTCGTGGCATGTCTATTTATTATTGTTGAATTGAGAGTTAGCCCTGACGCTGCTTATGGCGAGGATCGCGACTACAAATAACGAACACCTTTCCGTGTCGTTTAATGATTTTGCAGTTATTGCAAATGCGGCGTACTGATGCGCTGACTTTCATGATTCTGTTTGGTTGATTTGTTTAGTTGTAACTTTGAACTAGCGACGAGGCCCACGTTGATGACGTTGGCGACGCACACCACGGTAGACGATTCGACAACGAGTTAAATCGTATGGCGAAAGCTCTATGGTTACTGTGTCTCCGGGAGTAATACGAATGTAGTGCATGCGCATTTTTCCGGAAATGTGAGCTAGAATTTGTTGACCATTTTCGAGTTCGACGTTGAAGGTAGCGTTTGGAAGGGTTTCCTTTACAACCGCTGACAACGTGATTGGCTCTTCTTTGGCCATTCTAAGCTAGGTTTGATTGGTTAAGAACACCGCTTACTATAGAAAGGACATCGACTTGGATGTCTTCAACAGCACGATCAGACTTGATCTCACGGAGCAACCCCTGGTCGGCGTAATGCTTAACCAAAGGTTCGGTTGCCTTGGCGTAAACACCAAGACGGTGTGCAATGACTTCGTGGGTGTCGTCTTGACGACCACGAGCCAGTAAACGGTCGGTGAGGACCGTTTCAGGGGCCGTAAAGTATAGCGAAAGCCCTATCGCACCGCTAGTACAAGCTTCATCTAATGCCTCTGCCTGAGCGATTGTGCGTGGGAAACCGTCTAGAAGTAGCACCTTTTCGCTTGGAAAGTTAGAAATGTGTTCGGCAACCATTTGCACCATGACGTCGTCTGGGACTAAATCGCCACGAGACATGAAGATGTCGGCAGATTTGCCCAACTCAGTATCCTCTGCCACCTCTTGACGAAGAAGCTCGCCTGTAGACATGTGTGTGTAGCCATGAGTCTCGGCAGCCAAAGCTGCTTGAGTTCCTTTGCCAACACCAGGGGCTCCCAGAAGGATAGCTATCATTACTTCTTAGCCCAGCTAGAGCCGCTAGATTTCAAAAATCCGTCGTAATTACGCATCAACAATTGAGCGTTAAGCTTATCAACCATATCAAGAGCAACACCCACAACAATCAGAATTGATGTACCACCCAAGAAGTAGGCAATCATCGGATCTACGTGAAGCTTGCCAATAAGGATATTAGGCATAACAGCAACAACGGACAAGAACACAGAACCTGCTAAAGTGATACGGTCGAGCACAAACGACAAGTAATCGGATGTCGCTTTACCCGGACGAATACCAGGAATGAATGACCCCTGACCTTTAAGGTTATTTGCGATGTCATCGGGCTGGAACATCAAGCGCGTCCACATGAATGAGAAGAAAATAATCATTCCGGTGAAAGTTAAGATGTACACAAAGCCGGCTGTATTAAACGCGTTACGCATCCAGCCGAAACCTGGAAGTGAACCAAGCACTGTTGGCACGATGAACAATGCAGATGCAAAGATGATTGGCATAACGCCAGCCTGATTAACCTTAATCGGCAAATAATGGCGCTGACCACCCATCATTTTTCGGCCACGAGTTAGTTTAGCCTGCTGAATGGGAATACGGCGTTGGCCCCGAGTTAGGTAAACCACGACCAAGATAATGACAATCCACATGATGGCCAAAGTAACAGCTAACTGATGTGCATCTTCACGAAGAGCGAACGCTTTCGAAACGGTTGCCGGCATGTTTGCGATAATACCACCCATAATAATAAGTGATACGCCATTACCCACACCGTACTCGGTAATTTGCTCGCCGATCCACATGATGAACATTGTAGACGCCGTTAAGGCCAGCATAATTGAGATGGTGTAAAAGAAGCTGCCACCATCGGGCATCAGGCCAAATGACGGATTGTAGATAACACCATAAACAACAAACACCGACTGCAACAAACAAATAGGCACCGTTGCTAACCGTGTGAGTTGGTTGATTTTCTTCTGCCCCGCTGCACCCTCTTTAGAAAGAGCCTCGAGCGCAGGAACCACTTTAGTAAGAAGACTAAAGATAATCGACGCTGAGATATAAGGCATTACACCCAGCGAGAATAAAACTGCCTGACCGACACCAGCGCCAGTAAAAGCATTCATGATACCGAAAAGAGCATTTTCGTCGGCCTTGTTGGCTGCCTCAGCAACCCTAGAAAGATCGATGCCCGGAAGCGGAATGTGAAAGCCTAAGCGATAGATGAGTAGAAACACAAAAGTCATTAAAACCTTTGATCTCAATTCAGGGACGCGAAGAATGGTCAGTAGTTTACCCATGATGATTAGTCAATCAATTCGGCTGTGCCGCCAGCAGCTTCGATTTTAGCTAGAGCTGATTTTGAGAATTTATGAGCCTTAATAGTAAGCTCTTTACTCAAATCACCCTGCCCTAAGACTTTAAGCATATCACCTGTCTTACGTGCTAGTCCTTTATCTAGAATCGTCTTTAGATCGATAACCTCGCCAGCGTCAAACGCGTCGAGAGATTCGATATTAACCAAAGTGTAGTGCTTTTTGAAACGTGCGTTAGTAAAACCGCGCTTTGGCATACGGCGGAACAATGGCATCTGGCCACCTTCGAAGCCGAGGCGTGGCAAATCACCAGAACGTGAGCGCTGACCATTATGCCCCTTACCCGCTGTTTTACCTTTACCGGAACCAACGCCGCGACCAACTCGCTTGCGCTTATCGTGGCTGTTACCACGCGCTGTTACGTCGTGAATTTGCATTACAGTTCTACTCCTCGCAATTCTGCGATTTCTTCTTTAGTGCGTAGCGCACCGAGGGCAACGATTGTGGCCTTAACCAAGTTCGTTGGGTTCGTTGATCCGTAACACTTAGTAAGCACATCGTGGATGCCCGCTAATTCTAAGACTGCACGAACTGTACCACCGGCAATAATACCGGTACCAGGTGATGCTGGGATTAAACGAACTTTCGAAGAGCAGTAAATGCCTTCGATTTCGTGAGGGATCGTCGTGCCAACGCGCGGTACGCGGATAAGCTGACGTCGTCCATCTTTAAATGCTTTTTGCATCGCTGCAGGAATCTCCTGCGCCTTGCCGAAGCCGAAACCGACGATACCGTCTTGGTTGCCAACTACTGTAAGAGCAGAGAATGAAAAGCGACGGCCACCCTTAACTACTTTGGCAGAGCGGTTAACCTTAACGCGCTCTTCCTTTAGTTCGCCAAGCTTTTCAGCATCGGTGCGATCGAGAAATTCTGGTAATTTGTTGTACATTGCTAAATTAGAATTTTAGGCCTGCTTCACGAGCTGATTCAGCCAACGCTTTTACGCGGCCATGGTAGCGATGCCAAGAGCGGTCAAAAGAGACGTCTGAAACACCAGCGGCGATTGCGCGCTCGGCAATAGCCTGGCCAACAATCTGTGCTGCTTCTGTCTTGTTTTTACCGGCGACCTGCGCGACCATGTCTTTTTCAAGAGTGCCTGCAGATGCCAAAGTTGCCCCATTGAGATCGTCAATAAGCTGAACAGTAATGTTCTTTGCTGAGCGGTGAACGCTCAAACGTGGACGGTCAGAAGCTGCACGCAAACGGCGACGGATGCCCATAGCCTTACGGCCGCGCTTCTTCCACTTTTTCTTTTGCTGAAGATGGTCCATGATTATTATGCTAGTGATTTACCAGACTTGCGACGAACTTGCTCGTCTTTGTAACGGATGCCTTTACCCTTATAAGGCTCAGGTGGACGAACACTGCGAACGTTAGCGGCGTATTGGCCAACTGCGTGCTTGTCAATTCCGGTGATGATGATTTGAGTTGGAGATTCCAACTTTACACTTATGCCCTCAGGTGGAGTTACTGTTACAGTGTGGCAGAAGCCTACTGAAAGTTCTAAGTCGGATCCTGTCATTTTACAGTTCCAACCAACGCCTTGAATCTCTAGCTCTTTCTTGTAACCATTCGTCACACCCTCAACCATATTGGCAACGTGAGCGCGAACCAAGCCGTGCAGCGCCGACGCCTTTTTAGTCGAACCCACACCTGTAGCCTTAACGATTACCTCGTTTTCAACCACCTCTGCAGTAACTTCTGGGAACAATGGAAATTGCAAGCTGCCCTTAGAGCCTTGCACTTTTACTTCGCTAGCACTGATGTCTACTGTGACACCACTAGGAAGAGAAACTGGTTTCTTGCCGATGCGTGACATGATTAGAACAAGGTGCAGATGATTTCACCACCGATGCCTAACTCGCGAGCCTTGCGCCCACTCATTACACCACGTGATGTCGTAACAATAGTAGCACCTAGGCCACCACGTACTTGAGGCACCTCTTCAGCTTGGCGATAAACGCGACAACCTGGTGACGAGATGCGGGTGATTTCTTGAATTGCTGGGTTGCCATCGCGGTCGTACCTAAGCGTTACGCGGATAGTTGATCCAGGGCCTTCGTTTTCGATTACTTCAACTTCGTTGATGTAACCTTCTTCTTTCATCGCAAGCGCAATTGAGCTTTTAATCTTTGAAGATGGGATGTCTACTGTGTCACGACGCACCATGATTCCGTTACGGATTCTGGTAAGCATGTCAGCAATTGGGTCGGAATGTGTCATATTATTTTACCAAGAAGACTTACGTACACCAGGCAGGAAGCCTTCGTGCGCTAGGCGACGAAGAACGAGACGTGAAATTCCGAAACGACGTGAATAGCCACGAGGACGACCAGTGATTGAACAGCGGTTGTGCAAACGAGAGCTTGATGCATCACGAGGCATCTTAGATATCGCCAAGTAAGCCTCGGCCTTTTCGTCTAACGATGCGTTTGGATCTTTGATTACCTTAACAAGAATCGCACGACGCTCAGCAAAATTTGCCACTAAGCGTTGACGCTTCTTTTCACGGTTGACTGCAGATGTTTTAGCCATGATTAATTCTCTGAAGATTTGCGACGGAATGGAACACCAAAACCGCCTAGCAGAGCGCGACCTTCTTCGTCGGTACGCGCAGAAGTAACGAAAGTAATGTTCATACCCTGAGTGAACTCGATCTGGTCGAGCTGAATCTCTGGGAACAAAGTTTGTTCGTTAAGGCCTAGGCTAAAGTTGCCACGACCATCAAAATTGTCTTTAACACCGCGGAAGTCACGAATACGTGGCAACACTACAGACACCAAGCGATCCATGAATTCGTACATACGCTCGTTGCGCAATGTAGTCATACAGCCGACTGGGTTTCCTTCACGGAGACGGAAGTTAGAGATAGAGCCTTTGGCAGTACGCACCACAGGCTTTTGACCAGTAATTTTGGTCATGTCTTTTACAGCGGCATCGATTGCAGCCTTGTTTTCGACTGCTTTACCAACACCCATGCTAACCACAATCTTGTCTAGACGCGGAATTTGATGGATGTTCTTGTATTCGAACTTATCTTTGAGACCTGCTGAGATCTCGTTCTTGTATTTATCTTGGAGGCGTGCCATATCTATGAATCAAATTTAGTGCCACAAGGAATACCAACGCGAATTTTTTTATCGTCGCTGATTTCAATTTTGGTACGAACACCTTTGTTCGCCTTTTCAGACCAAAGCAACACATTGGACAAAGCAATTGGCATTGCTACCTCTAATCGCCCGCCCTCTGGGTGTTGTTGAGTCTTTTTCAGGTTCTTAACATGAATGTTTACACCTTCAATAACAGCGCGCTCTGTATCGCGATTAATACGCAATATTTTGCCACGCTCGCCACGGCTATTACCCGCGATCACTTGTACTTCGTCACCGATTTTAATACGCATTACACGACCTCTTGAGCTAGAGAAACGATTTTCATGAAGTTGTTTTCGCGCAACTCGCGAGCTACGGCACCAAAGATGCGTGTACCACGTGGGTTGTTGTCAGCGTCGACAAGGCACAAAGCATTTGCGTCGAAACGCACATAGCTACCATCTTTACGACGAAGCTTTTGCTTAGTACGAACAACTACACCACGCACAACTTCACCCTGAGGGATACTTGAGCCTGGCTGCGCAACCTTCACTGAGCAGATGACAACGTCACCTACCGAAGCGAACTTACGCCCTGAGCCACCCAACACTTTGATGCACATTACTTCTTTTGCACCAGAGTTGTCGGCCACTTTCAGTCTTGTTTGAGTTTGAATCATTTTGTTATTCCTGTATTGCAGTAATTATTCAACAGGTGCGGCTTTAGTCACCTCAAGGAGGCGCCAGCACTTTTTCTTACTGATAGGACGAGTGCCCATGATGTCAACCACATCACCCACGCGGGCGACATTGTTTTCGTCATGAACGTAGTACTTTTTACGTACACGAATTGTTTTACGGTAAAGCTTATGCTTTGTTAAGCGCTGGACTTCAACGACAATTGACTTGTCGCCTTTGTCTGACACAACTGTGCCAGCAAGTTTCTTGCGCGTTCCACGATCTGTTGTTGTTTCTTCAGTCATTTTTTAACCTCGTTATCGTGACTCTTGGCCACGGATGCCTTGCTTGCGCTCGTTAAGAATTGTCTTGATACGTCCAATTTCGCGACGAATTTGACGGATACGACAAGGATTTTGAATGCCATCTACCAATGAACGAAAACGCATGTCGTGCAATTCTTTTTCTAGTTGCTCGACGTCGAATGTTAATTCAGCGTCTTCTTTGCCTCTTACTTCTTTTGCTTTCATAATTATTAGATGGTTTTCTTTTCGATCATGCGAACACGCACAGGGAGTTTGTGCGCTACGCGATTGAAGGCTTTACGAGCAATAGTAGCGTTAACGCCGCCTATCTCGTAAATGATTGTTCCAGGAAGCACTACGGCTACCCAACGGTCGACATCGCCTTTACCTGAACCCATTCGAACCTCGAGAGGTTTTGCAGTAACAGGTTTGTGAGGGAAGACCCGGATGTACAACTTGCCTTCGCCAATGTGGCGGTTACAAGCAACACGACCAGCTTCGATAGTACGGGCGTTGAGCCAGCACCACTCTAGAGCTTGCAATCCGAACTCGCCATGTGTCACGGTATTACCGCGAGTGGCTTGCGTAGTTGCAACACGTTTCTTTGGAGTTACGATGCCACGACGGTGCATGTTGCGACCTGCAACACCCTTGCCATCTGGCTTCTGGCACTTGTAAGTGCCCTTGACTTTACCGCGATGTACTTTGCGGTATTTCGTTCTCTTTGGCATTAACATTGGTATTTACCTCTTTGCCTTATCGAGTTGACTCACCGGTAAAAATCCAGACTTTAACGCCTAGAATACCGTAAGTAGTTAGAGCCTCAGAAAAACCGTAATCGATTCGTGAGGAGAGAGTTCCCAGTGGCACACGACCTTCCCGAACTGACATTGTGCGTGCCATTTCTTTACCGTCGATACGACCTGCAATCAAAATCTTGATGCCTTCCGCTCCGGCATTCATAGTGTTTTCCATTACGCGCTTCATTTGGAAGCGTGGAGAAACACGACGCTCAATAGCAGCAGCCAAGTTTTCGGCGATTGTCTGTGAATCGAGATCCCAGTGGCGCACCTCTTGGATATCGAGCTTAACCTCAAGACCCGACAACTTTTCAATATCTGCAACAAGCTGGTCACGAGTGCTATAACCCTTACCAATCACCTCACCCTTGCGAGTTACAAGTAACTGAATAGTTATGCGCTCTGAACGACGAGCGATGTCGATGCGAGAAATGATTCCTTTACGGAAACGGTCTTTGATTAGCTTACGGATTTGGTAATCGAGTAGGACTTGCTCTGGATAGTCTTTACCACGAGCAAACCAGCGTGAACGCCAAGGCTCACTTACGCCGATACGAAAACCGATTGGATGTATTTTTTGTCCCATGATTATTTAGCCTCTGCTGTAACTTTTTCAGATACACCGATACGGAAGTGAGAAGTACGACGACGAATTGTCATTGCACGCCCCATTGGACCCGGACGGAAACGAGGACGACCGTGAACCAGTGGACCACCATCAACGCGTGCATCACTAACGATTAATTCGTCAACGTTAACTGCGTCGTTTTGGCCGGCATTGGCAATAGCTGATTTAAGCACCTTGATGAAGATGGCAGCACCACGTGTGCGATGACCATTAAGCAACAACAATGCTTGGTTGACGCCTAAGCCACGAATAAGGTTCGCTGCGGCGCGAGCCTTATGAGGTGACATATGTGCGTAGCGATGTGAAGCGCGGTATTCCATGATTAACCCTTATCGTGACCTTTGAAGGTACGCGTTGGGGCGAATTCGCCCAAACGATGACCTACCATGTCTTCTGTCACGTAGACTTTTGTGAATTGACGACCGTTGTGCACCATGAAGGTTAAGCCAACGTAGTCGGGAATGATCGTTGAAGCGCGCGCCCATGTACGGATCGGCTTCTTGCTGCCCATTTCAGCTGCCTTGTCAACTCGACGTTGCAAGCGCGGCTCAATCCACGGACCTTTTTTAATACTTCTAGCCATGACTTATTATTTTCCTGTTTTACGGCGACGAACGATGAACTTGGATGTGGTCTTACGCTTTTGACGCGTTTTGTAACCTTTAGCAGGTTGACCCCAAGGAGAAACTGGGTGCTTACCCATTGTGCGACCCTCACCACCACCATGGGGGTGAGCGGCTGGATACATAGCAGCACCACGAACGTGTGGACGCCTACCCATATGGCGACTACGACCAGCTTTTCCAAGCTTGACGTTTTTGTGGTCGGCATTACCAACCTCGCCGATAGTTGCACGACACTCAATATGAATCTTGCGCAATTCGCCAGACGGCATATTAATCAGTGCGTAATTGCCCTCGCGTGCAGCTAGACGAGCGCTAGCTCCTGCAGAACGAACAAGTTTTGCACCTTGACCAGCGCGCATTTCAATATTGTGAATGGAAATACCCAAAGGCAAATCCTTCAACTTCATTGAACAGCCAACTTTTGGCTCGGCGTCTGGACCTGAGCTAACCATGTCACCCTGCTCTAGACCCTTAGGCCAAACGATGTATGCCTTTTCGCCATCTACATAGTGCAGCAAAGCGATGTACGCAGTACGGTTTGGATCGTATTCGATGTGCGCGACTTTAGCCATCACACCATCTTTATTACGTTTAAAGTCGATCATACGGTAACGGCGCTTAGCGCCTCCGCCTTTATGACGAGCTGTAACACGGCCTAGGTTGTTACGACCACCTGTTTTCTTAAGTGGTTGTAGCAGACTCTTCTCGGGGGTCTGGCGTGTTAACTCTGCACGATCAAGCACCGAGCCGTCTCGGCGGCCTGGTGATGTCGGTTTGTAGTACTTAATTCCCATTATTTTATGTGGTTATCCTGTAATGATTACAGAAGGTCGATTTTGTTTCCGTCAGCGAGTTGAACTAAAGCAATCTTCTTGCTTGGTGTGCGGAAATATGATGCCCCGCGACGACGCATTTTGCCGTTACGGACCATAGTGTTGACTTTTTCAACTTTTACCTCAAACAGCATTTCTACTGCTTGCTTAATCTCAATCCGGTTGGCGCCACCGGCTACTTCAAAACGGTAGACGTTTGCGTTTTCTTGCTCAGAAGTGGACTTCTCGGTGAGAACTGGCTTCTGAATGATTTCGTATGCTTCACTTGATTGCATGGTATTAATTCTTGTTTTGAGTCAGATTAAAAACGAGCAACAATAGCTTCGAGAGCGCCCTCTTGAGCAATGACGTTTTTGTGCGCCAGCAACTCGTAAGCATTAGAATCTGCACCTGTCATAACAGTAACGCGTGGGAAGTTACGGAATGAACGGTAGAGGTTATCGTCGTGTGCAGCAGTAAGAACCAGAACGGTACCCCCTACAACATTGCATCCTTGCAGCACTTGACGCGCCGCCTTAGAAGATGGCTCGCTAAAAGACATGCCGCTTACTTCGATAATTTCGCTGTCGTTAATCTTGCCCAACAAAGCAGAACGCAATGCAACATTACGCTGACGCTTTGGCAAACTGTAGTACCAACGACGTGTATTACGTGGACCAAAAGTTGTTGCACCACCGACCCACAATGGTGAGCGACGGTCGCCAGCACGAGCTCGGCCCGTACCCTTTTGCTTCCATGGTTTTGCGGTATGACCTTGCAATTCGCCCCGCGTCTTAACGTGAGCATCGCCCTGGCGGCGATTAGACTGGTACATAACGACCGCATCTTTCATAGTGCGGAAAAGAGGTGCTTCGCCAAGATCAGCTGAGAATTCTTTCTCGCCGGTCTTGCCCGAATTTACATCATAAGTTGTGATTGTTGACATTATTCTATCTCCTGTTCACTACTTAGGCTGTACGCCAGTTTTGGCAGTACTTACCTGAATCAGACCGTTTGGCGGGCCCGGAACACCACCGCGGACCAACAATAGGCCGCGTTCTGAATCGATACCCTCGATTACAGAGTTCTTCACTGTAAAGCGAGAGTTACCTAAATGCTTTGCCATACGCGTGCCCTTGAACACACGACCCGGATAAGCACACTGACCAATAGAGCCAGGAGCACGCACAGTTTGACAACCGTGAGTCTCGTTACCACGACGGAAGCCGTGAGCCTTGATCGAACCAGCGAAACCACGACCTTTTGACTTACCGGCAATGTCAATGACTTCGCCGATAGTGAAAACGTCTGCGCCTAATTCTTGGCCGAGCTCAAAGCCCTCAACTGAATCGACGCGGAATTCGCAGTGGTCTTTGTAGTTCTTAACGCCTGCCTTATCTGCAGCAACACGTTGCGGCTTCGCGACGTGCTTGTCGCGTGCCTGCTTAAGGCCTACCTGGACAGCTGAATAGCTATCGCGTTCTGGTGTACGAAGCAATGTGATTGCACAATCGCTTACGTCTAATACTGTGACTGGAACAACAGAGCCGTCCTCACGGAAGATTTGGGTCATCCCCTTCTTCTTAGCCAACAAAAAGTTTTTAGTAGTCATGTTTTTCTCCCGGATCCATTGCGGGGCGATTTCGCAGAGGCGTTTATAGCATGCGGGATTATTAAGTAGTACGAACTAGAGTTTAATTCGCACGTCGACGCCAGCAGACAGCACTAGGCGGTTAAGCGCATCGATTGTCTGTGGTGTTGGTTCGAGCAGATACATCAGACGCTTGTGCGTACGGATTTCGAACTGCTCGCGAGCTTTCTTATTTACGTGAGGTGAGCGCAACACTGTGTAGCGTTCGCAACGTGTAGGAAGAGGAATAGGACCTGAAACCTTTACGCCGGTTAGACGTGCAGCTTCGATAATTGATTCGGTTGCCTGATCAATTGCTTCGTGGTCGTAGGCCTCGAGTCGGATTTGAATGCGGTTAGACATTTTTGATTTAATGCACTTTAAGCCTCGTAAAATCTATCCGCCGCAGAAGTTGCGGTTAGGTCCGGATTAAACGAGGCATTCCCCAGGAATTGGGTCGGGTATTTTAGTCTTTTTTCAGCTCAGGTCAAGGCAATACCGCCAAGAACCTCAATAAAAACGAAAACCCCTTAGCTTTTCCAGCTTTGGCTACGGATTGTGAGTTCGGCACGGCCATGAGATTGCGAACGGAGCTCTGTAGAATAGTTTTTTAATTCAGAAAAATAGGCCTCGGCGCGCACCACAGCGCGCCCATCTTGTTGCTCTACTGCCGAAATATTGGCATTTCGCGCTTGAAGATCGGTCAATATAGCAGAAAGTTCACCATCGGGCACGCGGACTTCAAATCGGAAAAATGGCTTCTGCGTGACTCCATGCTTGGAAAGGATTTGCGTAATACAACTATGAAGCGCTGCCAGCAGCAAATCATCCGTATCATGGGCGTTTTCAGCGATATTAAGCTTGGTCACGCGGGCAGACAGCGCCCGTAGACGGAAGCCATCTGGCCCCACCCAGCCATCAAAAGCTGTACCACTATAGATAGAATCGAGCAAGAGTTCGTCAAACTGACTCAACAACGGCGAGAACCGCAAAATCACCCCGTGATGGTCAGCTGGCGACAGCTCAACCTCGATAGTGATGTGGTTATGGGTGTCGTCAAAATGAGAGTAGTCGATTTGGAGACTGTGACTGCCACCAATGCTCTCATACTGCTCAATCATCACTCCACCGATATGCACTGCGAAATCGCAAATATCCCCGAGCTGCTTGGCCGTTATCTCTAGATGCAACTGGCCCTGCCCCTGCAGCACAATCTGTCCATCATCACACTGTAGAGCTAAACTCGGGTCGCTACGGCACAACCACTTACAATGTGCGATTAGTTCATCACGCTGTTCGTCGCTAGGGGGTTCTACACGCATGGACATCACCGGTGAAGACAAGGACTCGGGCTCAACCGCCCCACGCTGCATTGTTGAACGAAGGGTGTCGCCACTTTGCAATTCTATATCTGTTTTAATGACGAACAGCGAACCATTGACGAAAGTGGCTTTGGACTGCAAGTCGTCGGCGAGAATCGTGAAACAATCTTCGACTGTAAATTGCTCGCCAGTACGCTCGAGATAAAGCTGCTGTCCGCTAGCGAGTCCGCCACAGAACAAGCGCACATAGGAAACATCACGCTTGGCAATGCGCTCGACCTTAAATACGTAAACGATTGATTCGTCGTCATCAGGGTCAATGACAGCATCTTTGCCAGTTTGGGAATCGTGAAGGTTGACGGGAATCCCCTCGGCTGGGGATGGAAAATAATCGATCACTGCGTCAAGCACCTGCTGCCCACCGACGCGCTGCAATGCCGAGCACGCTAACGCTGGATACCATTTACGCTGTTTAACGGCTTGTGCAATCCCATCGTGTAGCATCTGGGTACTCAAGGTCGAATGTTCTAGATAATGGTTTTCATAAAGCTCGCTTAATTCAGCCACCTTCGAACAAAGCTGATGATGAGCATCATCGGCACGTTCTACAAGACTCTCGGGAATGGGAAGAACTGTACAGTCAGCGCAATCGTCTAATGGATTCCATTCAACTAACTTCATCGAAAGCAGATCGATGATTCCGCAAAAATGATTATCATCGAAGTACGCAAGCTGTAAAGGCACGATATCGACATCTAATTGCCTGGCGGCTAGAACGCATGAGGAACGGAATTCAGCACAATCACGGTCCATCTTGTTAAACACGAACAACAATGGCAGCTGATGATCTTGCGCCTGACGCACCACCGAATAAGTTTGAGCCTGGACGCCTTCTAGAGCATCGATAACCACCACCGCCCCATCGAGCACCTGCAAACTGCGACGCACCTCGGCAGCGAAATCAACATGTCCGGGAGTATCGACGAATTGCAGCCGGTGGTCGCGCCATGGACAGTGTGCAACCGCAGCAGAAATAGTAATACCACGCTCACGC
>JAPYTC010000006.1 GCA_029941685.1 Planctomycetota bacterium
CTTAAAGACTCAGCTTACGGTATTTAGCCGCATTGGATTCGGGACCATCACCTGCTTCAAGGCGACGCTCTTCGAGCCATTCGGCATATTCGGAGTAGTTGCCGAAGAAGAATTCTATTTCGCCATCACCTTCGAAAGCAAGGATATGCGTGCAAGTTCGATCGAGGAAGTAACGGTCGTGACTTACGATTAGCATGCAGCCGGCGTAATGTTCAATGGCTTCTTCAAGAACTCGAGTTGTTGGCAGGTCGAGGTCGTTGGTCGGCTCGTCGAGAATAATTAAGTTACCACCCACACGTAGCATTTTGGCTAATTGCACTCGGTTACGCTGACCACCCGATAAGTTTCCAACAATTTTTTCTTGGTCAGCCCCTTTGAAGTTGAATCGCGAGACGTAGGCACGCGACTGAATTTCTCCTGAGCCGAATGGCAAGAACTCTACACCCCCCGATATTTCTTCAAAAACAGTCTTGTCATCGGATAGTTCAGAGCGGCGTTGGTCAACAAAACAAGCTTCGATTGTCGAGCCTTGAGTTATTGTGCCGTCATCGGCGCTTTCGAGCCCCACAATCATTTTCATCAATGTAGTCTTTCCGGCACCGTTTGGCCCAATTACCCCAATGATTGCTCCAGGAGGGATTTCGAAGCTGAGGTCTTTGATTAGGACTTGCTCGCCATAAGCCTTTTTAACGTGTACAAAATCAATAACTTTGTTGCCCAGACGAGGGCCAGCAGGAATCGCCAAGTCAATCAATTCAGGCCTGAGGTTTTGCTGCTCTTCTACAAGTTGATCGTAACGGTTAAGTCGCGCTTTAGACTTAGTGCCTTTGGCTTTAGTATTACTGCGCACCCAGTCAAGCTCGGTTCTCAAGCGTTTGCGTCGCTTATCTTGCTGACGGCCGCTTGTCGCTAATTCTTTTTCTTTTGCCTCGAGGTAATTCGAGTAGTTGCCCTTATACGGAGTCGCACGTCCTCGCTCGATTTCGAGCATCCAGTCAACTACGTTGTCTAGGAAATAACGGTCGTGAGTAATGACAATCACTAGACCGCCATAGTTCGCCAAATGGTGTTCGAGCCAAGCAGTGGTCGCAGCATCAAGGTGGTTAGTTGGCTCGTCGAGCAGTAGGATGTCAGGCGATTCGATCAAGGTTTTACATAGAGCGACACGACGTGCTTCGCCACCAGACAATACACCACATTCTCGGTCCATCGGCGGTAGGTCGAGTGCGGTTGCTGAAATTTCTAGCAAGCGATCGACTTCCCACATGTTGTGCATGTCAATCTCGATTTGCAAACGGTCGAATTCGCTAGACAACTTTTCGAGCTCGTCGCCGCTAGCTTCACCCATCAGCGTGCATATCTCGTTGTAACGGTCGGTGATGGCATGAATGTGCGCAACGGATTCGTCTAGAACCTGCTTAACCGTTTTGTCAGCATCTAGCCCTGGTTCTTGGGAAACATAGCCAACCGATTTGCCATTCATTTGCAGTCGCTGGCCCTCGAATTCGCTATCGGCGCCGGCGAGAATGCGCAGCAGGGTGGTTTTGCCTGAACCATTGGCGCCAATCATGCCAATCTTGGCACCGCCGTAAAACGACAGCGTGATGTCATGCAGTATTTGAGTACGGTCATAAAACTTATTCAGTTTGATGACTTGCAGAACGTATTCTTTAGTGTTTTCGGCCATGATTGCAGCATATTCTACCCAAGCTAAAACACTTGCGGGGACTATACTTCAAAAAAAGCGTCGTCAGTTTCTTTAATCTGTTTGGCGATTTCGTTGGCGCTGATAATTGGCGTATCGACGTTGCTGCCAGGACAGAAGTCTAAGACTTGGGTCTGATACACCTCTTTGGATGCCATAACTTCTTCCCAGAATGGCCAGGTGCGACATTGGGTCGGCTTGACGTGATGCACTATGCACTTGTTGTCATGCAAAAAAATGCAGTGACCATCGACAAATCGTAAAAAGAACTTCCCATCGTTTTCGCGTAAGGCGTAGTGCCGTGTGAAGGTCGCTAACGACATCTTGAATTCTTTGGCTAAGAGTCGGCGTTCGTGCTGACTGACGTAAACATAAGCGACATCATCGCGCGCATTGCAACATTTCCCGCATTGTGTGCATGAAAAGGCAACTCCGTTCTTCCACCATTTATTCATTTAGGGTATCCTTACAGTATGCAAGTTCCCCTGGAGGTTATGCTCGAGCGCGACCAATTGCAACAGGTGATAGAAATTACTAGTAATGTTGCGGTAGTCGGGCGTGGTCAAGACTGTGACATTCGTATAGACGACCCTCTTGCTTCACGCCACCATTGCCGCATAGAGATAGTCGGTGATCAGGTTTATGTCGTTGACTTAGATTCGCGAAACGGTAGCTGGGTCGGTGGGCAGCGAGTGCAGCGCCAGACCTTTTCTTTTGACGATGTATTGCGTATTGGTAGCACGACCCTACAGTTGCATGGTGGCATCGAGCAGCGACTCGATTCAGTCGAGTCTACGCAAATGCAACAACTTTCGCGCGAGCAGCAATCTTTAAGTACTTTGATGTCGACGGTGAAAAATCTTCAATTGGAAGAACGCATCCCACAACTTTCGGCGATTGTTATCGATGCAGCGATTAGCTTGTGTCGTGCTGAACGTGGCTTCATGTTTTTGCTCGACGGCGACCAAGTGTCCTTTTCGACTGCCCGGAATTTTGCCCATGAGATAGTTGCTTCTCCAGAAGAAAAGTTTTCACAAACCCTAATCACTCGTGCTATTGATTCTGATAAGCCTGTTGTGATTGAAGACGCTCGGTCAGATAGTAAATTTTCTGGTGTAGAGTCGATATCTGATCTCGGACTTCGCTCGGTAGTGGCTGTTGCCTTGCGATTCCAAGGCGAAGTTCTTGGCGTGCTCGCGATAGACCATCGCTTGACTCGTGGTGCCTTTGGAGCAGGAGAAAGTGATATGTTGCAGTCTTTAGCGGTGATGTCGGCACTTAATTTTGCAAATCTGCAGCAACGAAAGGAATTGATTAACTTGCGTCGTCGCAATCTGTCCTTACAAAAATCTGCAGCCAACGGAGACGCCACAGTCATGAGCGAGTCGTTGCAAACTCCGCAGTTCCCCGGAATGATAGGCAACTCGGTGGTTATGCGAAAATTGTTCAGCGATATGGATAAGGTCCTGTCCAGCGATGTTCCTGTCGTCATCGAAGGTGAAAGCGGTACTGGTAAAGAATTGGTGGCGCGTGCGTTGCATTTTCAATCGAAGAACGCCGCGGCACCATTTGTCGTCGAAAATTGTGGGGCATTATCTGACACCTTGCTTGAATCAGAATTGTTCGGTCATGTCAAGGGTGCATTTACTGGTGCAACCCATGATCGCAACGGTCGTTTTGTCGAGGCCGATGGCGGCACTATTTTCCTCGACGAAGTCGCCGAAATGTCGGAGGCTATGCAAACCCGATTGTTACGTGTTTTACAAGAAGGCGAGTTACGCCCAATCGGTTCTGATGAAGTCGTTAAGGTAAAGGTGCGAGTGATTGCTGCAACTCATCAAGATTTGTTACGCAATGTGCGCCGTGGGACTTTTCGCGAAGATTTGTATTACCGCCTTAAGGTTGTTGGCTTGCACGTCCCGCCATTGCGTGAGCGTAAAGGCGACATACCACACTTAGTCGAGTTTTTGATGCACCAAGTTGCCGAAGAATTAGGACGTGAAGCTCGTCCATTTACAGAAGAGGCTTTGGTCGCCCTGCAGGCATATTCATGGCCAGGTAACGTCCGCGAACTGCACAATGAAATGCAGCGCTTAAGCATTCTCGATCGTGGTGAGGTTCAGGCAAATGAATTGTCTACAGCGGTGGGTCAAACAGACGGTAGCGACAACATCTTCTTTGATGAGCGCGCCACATTACCAGAACGAGTCAGAGCAGTAGAGATTCAAGCTATTTTGCAGATTCTTGAATTAGAGGGTGGTAATCGCAGTTCGGCCGCCCGCACTTTGGGTGTCTCGCGCTTTTCACTGTTACGAAAAATGGATAAGTACGAGATTGATGTCCCTGAAGAAGAATAATGGTTGAAGACGCGCAACACCGCTTGGCATCGAGTATGCCCGAAGGGATGACCTTGATACGCGCACTCGGTACGTCACCATTGTCAGAGGTCTTTTTGGTTCGCGACAAAGATGGATTGTTTTGCGCCCTTAAAGTGATGCGCGCAAGTGTTGCAAAAGATCCGAGCATTGTCGCACGCTGGAATCGAGAGGCAGAAACGCTCACCTCTCTCTCGCACCCCAACTTGGTTCATTGTTTTGGCTCGTGTCTTGTTGACGGACGGCCAGGATTGATTCTCGAATATATTTCTGGCGGAACCATGCGCGAGCTTCTTGAAGAAGAACCGGTATCATGGGAAACAGCATGTCGCTTTGGCATTCAGATATCGCGTGCACTCGACTATCTGCACCGCAATGGCGCCATCCATCGCGACGTCAAGCCGCATAATATTTTGATTCACCCGCATCATGGTGCGGTGGTGGCTGACTTGGGATTAGTTTTGCGTGACGAAGATCCGACATTAACTCGCCACGGTGCGGCACTCGGCTCACCAGCTTATATGAGTCCAGAGCAATCACGTAACCCATCCGATGTATGTGAGCAAACAGACATTTATTCCTTGGGCGCAACTCTTTACCACGCAATTACCGGACGTCCTCCTTTTGTTGGTAAAGGAGTCGGTGAGGTTATTCATCGGGTGTTGCACGAAAAACCAGAGCCCATTGGGCGGGAGGTTCCTGAAGCACTTAAACGAATCATTGGAGTGTCGATGTCGAAGGATGAAGAGCAGCGTTACGACCGTGCGCGCAGTATGGGCACCGACCTCGGACGGGTGTTACTTGGCTACAAGCCGCGGCTGCGCACTTTGCGTACCGGCATCCAGTTGCGCAAGAGGGTGTATGTCACAGCTATAGTTTTAAGTATTGCGCTGTTGGGCTATTTTAACTTGCCATTGGCTTCTTCGCCTATTGATTCTGACGATGGGGAAGTAGTTCAAAAAGCTGTAGACAGCGCTGCTGACCAATCACCGCGAGTGTCTCCTCAGCAAATTGATTCCGCTGCTAACTCTGTAATTGATTTGCCGCTAACTACGGGCTTTGCTAAATGGGTCGCTAAAGACGCCGCAATTTTTTACAGCTATGTGCAAAGTCGCAAGCTGCATGCCGCCGAGACATTGTTGGCCGCAATAGAGTCGCGCAGTCCTGAGTCTCCAGCAACGGACTTTAGTGATGACAAGGAAAAGTGGTTGGCTGAGGCGCGGATACAAATTCGTGCTGCTGCCGAAGGATTGGCCGCCGTCGCCTTAAACTTGCTCGAACAAGCTAGTCTTGAAACACAAATAGATGCGGCCAAAGGTGTTTATGAGCAGGACAAGTTCGATTCGAAAGTAGCAAAACTTTGGCGGGCAGCTAACGTCGACATCGGGCAGTTGTCGGTAGCGGCAGGGCATCCTGATGTGCGAGCGAGACAGTTGATTGTTAAGCAGCGACTTGAAAACATTTTCCAGCAGGCAGCATTGCAAGGCAATAATAAGTTGCTTGACGAGATTGTTACGCGTACCAGGCCTTTGTTGGAGGCCGGAGATTTTGTTGTAGTTCGTAAGCAGTTTGAATTATTGCCGCGTAATTTCGTAAGCAACGACATTCGCGCTCAGAGGTATATTGAACAAGCATCGGCCCTGGAAAAAATACAGGCGCAGTTTGCGGGTTACCTGGCAGGAAAAGTCGGATTACAAGTCGAGTTCGCTGCCAAGAATCAAAGTCTTCTTATTGGTACATTGGCTGTCGACGAGCAACAAAGGTACTTTGTTGATTACCGTCAGCAAACGCGAGTTGCGTTAAATTTGCTCGATCTCGAAGCGCGCGCTTTGCTTAATATCTTGGGCGAGGAAAACCATTTTGAGTTGGCGCTACTACTACGTGCGCAGCGACTGCACGCTCAGTCGGTGACCACGATGCAATCTTTTGCCGGCGTTCAGCCAACATTAGCTCATTGGTGGTTGTCTGAGTGGCAGAAATATCAGGTAGATGAGCAACAGCCGCCGTCGGTGGTAGTCGATGTGCACCGTCGAGTCGCTATAGCTCCAGCAAAGGTCGTGCGTTTGTTGCAGGGCAAATTCCCTGAGGCGAAAGTGACTTACGAAGACGAGTTGCTTGAGGTCCGATTTGATGGCTTCACAACCTCTGGTGACTTTCTATTAGACTTCGCTAGCGTTAACTCGCAATTAGTCGTGCAGGCATGGCAGCTTGATTTGTTGTGCCAATCTCCATCTTCGGTGCCCCAGTTATTGACGCTGCAAGACGAAATAATTTTCACAAAGGCCGGTGGCGTGCTTTCTTCTTCAGTGGAGGTGCAGGGCAATTATATGCACAACAAGGGGCTACGGGTTTCTTCGGCGGTACAAAGCATTGTGTGGCGCAATCAAGAATTATTGCTTGATGGCGTACGCCTTGCGCCGTGGAAAAGCGAGCAACGTCAGTTAAGCATTGCGAGCGACGACAACGTGCTTGCGGTTAGCCAGTTGGTCGTTTCCCTTAGGCTTGACTAAGACTAGTCTTAGTTGGTAAACAAACTTTTAACATTAGGCATGAGCAGGCCATTAACACCGCAGTAATCAACAACAGATCATTAGCGCCCACACCTTTTATGAGTAGCCATGGACGAAGAAGTGCTGTAGCGAGTATGAAGCCGAAATCAAGCATTTGATTTAGACCTAGCATCGAACCAATAGCATGTGGAGGAGTAATGAATTGCACTAAGCTGCGCAGCGGAATCAAATAAAACCCTGAGAAGAAACTTGCTACCGCAAGACTTAGCCAAATACTTAATGGCGAATGTCCGAAAACAGCGCAGCAATACAAGCCCACAGCCATGCCGGCGCCACCAATGAGGGGCACTCGTTTAAAAATGTTTTTTTGAATCGAGCGCCCACAAATAAATGCACCCAGCCCCATGAAGATGCTGAGGCTAGCGAGACCAATTGACCACATGCCTTTGCTCACTTCAACGATTCGGCTGCCATCATCAAGCGGAATTAAGAATTCATTCCAGGCAAGCAATATCCAGCTACCACAGAGCCAGAATACGGCGTGTCCAATCATGGCACTGCACAGTCCGCGATACTGCTTGGCATAGCGCAAACCACTGACAAGCTTGAGCACAGGGTTGATTCTGAGGCGTTTCGTCTTGGCTTGTGAATGGACCGCAACAGAATCCATCTTGGTGGCCATCTTGGCACCGCCAATAGCAATTACTGCCATTAGCACCCCGAGCAGCCACAACAAACTATCGGACAAGTGTCCGGCACAACCCGTACCAAGCAAAATTCCGAAAAGCACCGAACTCTGAAATATCCCATTGGCGTTAGTCAATTTTTCGCCGTCGCGATAGTCACGGATGGCGCCATATTTCGCCGGTCCCAAAAAAGCAGATTGAGTGCCCATTAGTGCTACGGTAATTAATAGGGCAGTGTTGCTTTGTAAAAAAAAACTGAGTGCTGCCAGCAACATAATCGCAGCTTCAATATATTTGCAATGGATAATTATTTTACGTTTTGAATAACGATCGGCAAGGTCACCTGCGAAAGCAGCAAAGAAGAAAAATGGTGCCGAGAACAATGCCTGAGCCCAAGACTGCATTGCTGGAAATGTACTGGCGAGGCCGACCGCAATGAGTAGCACGCTTTGCTTAAATAAATTGTCGTTAAAGACCGTTAAGAATTGAGTAGTAACTAGGTGTTTAAAACTACGGACGTTATCCATCGTGGCTAAACGTTTGGTTGATACTAGCAATTAAATTCTTGCGCTGGCTATCACTCACAAACTCAAATGCAGTAGCGTCGGTAATGAGTTGTGTTGCTGTGGCGCCATGTCTTTTACAGGCGCGCACGTGTGAAAGAGCTTGCTGGTGACAATTGCCGAGACTTAGCATTAAGATGCTAGCCATTTCTCGTTCAATTAGTGAATAGCTCGAATTGGCGAATACATCGCCATAGGCGTGATTCAGCACCCACTGGTGCGTAGTGGGGTCGGTGCTTTGGAGGTGGGCTAGCACCGCATCGGCGTCGTCACCATAAACATCTCTGAAAGGTCTCTCACCATCAGTGCCGCTGCTTGCAACTAAATCGCAGTTGAAAGGGACCAATAAGTTGAGGCTACGAATTAATTTTGGGACACCGCAGAAGAGGTGACATAACCGCAGTGCGTCAAGTAATGCAATCTCAGAGTAATCGCTACGCAGTTGTTTGCCAATTGCAAGTAGCGCTTCGTTGTCATCGTTGTGAATTGCAGCTCCGAGCTTGGCGGCCAAGAAATATTTGGTGTTATTCATTAATCCATAGAATTTCTTGTCGAGCAGCGGTGAAGTCTCCTTTTTGTGCGCGGCACTCTAGTTGTGGTGGAGCAAACAGCACAATCGTTGAGCCCATTTCGAAACAACCCATGTCAACGCCCTTGGATAGGCTGATTGGCGGGTCGTAAGTGCGCACTGAATGTTGCCACGGGCTTGCTCCAAGTGAATCGTCAAATCCGAATTTCATGCCGCCCACATTTAAAGCGCCCACATAAAGCAATGCAAAAGGCTGTTGTCGCTTATCAAGACAGTGCAACAAGATACGTCTGTTGGTTTGCATGACACGCATCGATCGCCGAATAAGACTAGGGTCTACCGGTTGCAAATCTCCGGGCTCGGTGACCGCTTTGACAATTTGCATGTCGCACGGAGCGTGATAGCGGTGATAGTTATACGGCGCAAGATAAATTTGCAAGGCCTGGTAACCGTTGTAATCTTCTGCGCGGCCACCTGGCAGTATTTCGTCAATAGAATATGGAGTGCCTTTAAGAATTAACGACAGTTCTGGCGAGACCTTAGCATGCTCAATCAAGCAACCGTCTGCGGGTGACAGCCAATGCTCGTCTTCAACAATTGGACGACTGCCGGAGGGCAATTTTCGGGTGAACAGGTCAAGGAATGTGGCGAATTCTTGAAGATCGCATGGAATCGTGTCTTCGCCAATGCCTAAAGATCTGATGACGCGACCCCATAGTTTGCGGCGCAGAAACTTAGGAATGCGCCAACGGCAAATGGCACCCACTGCGCGAGACATTGCGACTCGCGGAAAAGCAGGGATGGTGAAAAGAGAGCGGACTTCCATTTTTGGCAAGCTTTAGTGTAACGAGGTTAAATGTGAAGCAAAAGAGAAGATATACTCACAGTCGAAATCATGGCCGACCTCCCATTGCACGTCCTCGTTCTCGCTGGTGGAAATTCCACCCGCATTCGTACCGGTGGCCCTAAGGCTTTACTCGATTTGTGCGGCATCCCGCTCATCGAGCACATTTTTCGCGCTTGTGAAGATTTGCCGGCCGTATCGCGCACATTGATTCTCGGCCCAACGCATCGCGCCAAGGTTGAAGGCTGGTTAGATGAAAGTGATCACAACGAATGGAACGTGGTCGAGCAAACCGTCGCGCGTGGCACTGGCGATGCCGTATTGTGCGGTCTCGAGCAATTGCCACCAACAGGACGCCTGCTCATTCTGTGCGGCGACACTCCATTGCTGCGTTCTTCAACTTTGCAATTGTTACTCGATCAAGGGGACGCGATGCTTACTGCTGATGTTGAAAACCCTTATGGTCTTGGTCGTATCGAGCGAGATACAGATGGCGAGTTATTGGCTATCATCGAGCAAGCGGATGCCAGCGACGAGCAGTTAGAGATTTGCGAAATTAATTCAGGGGTGTTCGTCCTTGATATCGAAAAACTGCGCTCAGCTTTAGAGGCTGCTGACGACAACAATTCACAAGGCGAGGTCTATCTGACCACTCCAGCTGTGAAGGTATTACAAGAATGCAATGGTGCAACAGTCACTTTGCCTGTCGACGAAAGCGAACAAATATCCGGAGTGAATGATCTGCATGAAATGGCTTATGCTAATTTCGTAATGCGTCACAGGATTCTCGAAGAGCATCTCGATAGTGGGGTGATTATCGACGATCCGTCGTCTACCTTTATTGAGGTTGACGTTGAAATAGCCCCTGGTGCGCGCATTATGCCTTATTGCGTGCTACGTAGTAGCGTTAAAATCGGCGCCGAATGCGTTGTTGGTCCGTTTGCACATCTGCGAGGAGGTACTGAATTAGACGACCGTGCGCAGGTCGGCAACTTTGTTGAAACCAAAAACGCGCATTTGGGTGAAGGCGCAAAATCGAAACACCTCACTTATCTGGGCGATGTCGAAATCGGCGCCAAGTCGAATATTGGTTGCGGCACTATAACCGCCAATTACGATGGCAAAAACAAACACAAAACTACGATAGGCAACAATGCTTTTATCGGTTCTGGTGCGATTCTAGTCGCACCAGTCAATGTTGGCGATAACGCAACTGTTGGCGCTGGTGCGGTCGTTACCGCAAATCATGATGTCCCTGCTGGCGAAATTGTCGTTGGCGTCCCCGCAAAAAAAATCTCCAAGTAATTACGATTTAAGAATGAGTTTTCGCGATTCTAAAATAAAGGTTCTGGCTGGCACAGCTCACAACGAGTTGGCTCTAGAAATCGCTGCTGCACTTGACGTGCCGCTTACCTCTGCGTCTATAGGGCGTTTCCCCGACGGAGAAATCGATATCAAGCTGCATGAAGACATGCGTGGCTCTGATGTCTTTATCGTGCAGCCAACAAGTCCACCAGTAAACGAAAATATTATCGAGCTAATGCTGATGATAGACACCTTGCGCCGTGCTTCGGCTGGACGAATCACGGCAGTGATGCCTTACTTCGGTTATGCTCGCAAAGATCGCAAAGATGAGGGACGCGTGCCGATTTCTGCTAAAGTCGTGGCAAATATGCTCAGTTCGGTGGGGGTAGATCGGGTTTTGACCATTGATTTGCACGCCCAACAAATTCAGGGTTTCTTCGATATACCGGTAGATCACCTGTGGGCGCGCTCAGAATTAGAATCGGTGATCCGCGACATGGAACTCGACAATTTGGTGGTTTGTTCCCCAGATGTTGGTGGTGTTAAATTAGCCCGTGCCTGGGGTAAGTCATTACAGGCGCCTCTCGTAATTGTGGATAAACGGAGGGTTTCCGGTGAAAAGGTGGTCATGGAGAACGTCATTGGTGACGTCGATGGCTGCAACGTGCTGATTACCGACGATATGATTTCAACTGCGGGTACAATCACCGAAGCAGCCCGTATTCTGAAGGATAAAGGGGCAGACCGTATCATTATTGCAGCTACTCATGCCGTCCTCTGTGGCCCGGCTGTCGAAAGACTTCAGAATTCATGCGCCGAAATTGTGCTGGTATCGAATACAATACCCCTCCGTGGCGAGCTACCCTCCAATCTAAGGGTTGTTTCGGTGGCGCCACTACTAGCCCGTGCGATAACAAGAATTCATCGAGAAGAATCTGTTAGCGCTTTGTTTTCCGAGTAATTTTGCTCACAATAGTTAACTACTAAGAACCATGGAAATCTTTAAATTAGATACAGAAAACCGTGCCGAATTTGGCACTAAAAACGCCAAGCTCCTGCGCGCTGCCGGACGCTACCCAGCTACTTTGGTAGGTGAAGGTAAAGAAACGCTCCATTTCAGCATCTCAGCTGATGAATTTGACGCTACGACCCGTAAGGGGGCGCGTAGCTTCGAATTGAACATCGGCGGCAACATCGAGAAAGCAGCTATTCAAGTTGCCAATTTTGATGCACTAGGTGATGACATCCTGCAGCTCGACTTCATTCGCGATACTGATGGCTCTAAGGCTGTCATGCGTGCGACTAAGTTCGGTGATAAGGGCTACACAAACGACGAAGATTAGTCGTTGCCGTCTTTCAGGCGCTAGGCTATGATTTCCGACCCCAATAACGAGGGCGACGCTGTTGAAGAATCTCTAGATTCTGGGCATCGCATTTTGTTTGGGCTCGGCAACCCTGGTGCCGAATACGCTTCTACTCCGCATAATGTCGGTTTCGAAGCACTCGATCTTTACGCTACACGTCTGCAGCTCGAATTTGAGTTGCAACCTCAGTTGTCATCCGCAATTGTTGAAGTCCCCGATTCTAAAATCGTGTTGGTTAAACCCACTACTTTCATGAATCTTGCAGGGGTGGCTTTACGCAAATTGTGGCATCACTACGGTATCGAATCTGCTCATCAGATTTTTATGCTGTGCGACGACTTCCACTTGCCACTCGGCGGCATTCGCATTCGAGGGGCGGGGGCAACCGGCGGCCACAATGGTTTAGCATCTATCGAAGATGCCCTCGGTTGTAACGAATACCCGCGCATGCGTTTGGGTATCGGAGGTCCCGGCGACGATAGTGTTAAGCACGTTCTTTCAAAATTTTCTTCGGCTGAACAAAAAGTGGTAGATGACTTGCTCATCAACGCTTCTTGTGCTGCCGAAGACTGGGCAACCGGTAAATCAATTGTTGATTTACAGGCCCAATACAACCGCCGCAAGCCGCAGGCGGGTTCTTAATGCAATTACGCATAACAAACTGGTAGGACCAGAAAGGCACCAAAATGACTAACGAAATTCACAAATACCAAGCCATGTTCTTGCTCGACAACGAGGAAGTCCGCAAAGGCTTTAATCAAGCAAAAGATTGGGTCCAAACCTGTCTTGAAAAACACAACATTGATGTAAAAGTATTGCGTCTATGGGGCGAACGTGCTTTGGCTTACCCAATCGGTGGGCGTAAGCGTGCAACTTATCTTTTAGGTTGGCTCGAGGCTTCTGGCGACGCTGTTAATGAAGCTAAGCGAGAAATGTACTTGGTTGGCCCAGCTTTCCGCCTCGTGTTTTTGCGTACCGAAGAAATACCAGCCGAAGAAATGACGTTTGGTATCGAATCTCTCGAAGACTCCGCTGTTGAAATTCCAGATGAGATCGAAGAAGAAATGGCTGAAATGCCTGCTGAAGAAGAAAAGACCGATGAAGAACCTGCCGAAAAAGAGGCAGACTCATCAGACGAGCCAGAGGCTGTTGCAGCTGGCGAAGATAATAAGGAGAATTAATCATGTCATCTAAAAACGACCGTACATTTGACTTCAAGAACGTTGAAGAACTTCAAACATTCATTACTCCACTAGGCAAGATTATGCCTGCAAAGTGCACTGGTTTGTCAGGTCGCGAGCAGCGTCGTCTGAAGACAGCTATTAAGATGGCTCGTCAGCTAGCACTTCTATCTTACGGAGTTCAATAATGAAGATGAAACTAATCCTTAGTGCCGACGACGCAACATTAGGCCACACAGGCGACGTTGTTGAAGTAACGGCTGGTTACGCCCGTAACTGTCTAATTCCACGCGGTTTGGCTCTTCCATACAGTAAAGATGCTATCCGCCGTATTGAAAAGCACCGTGTTGCAGCCGAGCAAGTGCGTATCGCGCAATTGTCCGATATGCAGGCGTTGGCTGACAAACTAGCATCAATCGAGCTTAGCTTCACGGAAAAAGTGTCTTCAGCTGGCCACCTTTATGGTGCTGTTACAGCAAAGCGCATTTCGGAGGCTTTGGGTGAGCAAGGTGTTGATATCTCAGAGAGCAATGTGCGTTTGGGCGAGCCCATCCGTGCTGTTGGTGAATTTGAGGTGCCTATTCACGTGCATTCTGACTTGAATGCTGCCGTCAAGGTGTGGGTTGTAGGTCAAGAAGTTGTCGAGCCAGAGGTTGAAGAAACCCCAGAGCTTGACGAAGACAGCGAGCCTTCAGAAGCTTAATAAAAAGCAAATCGCGGACGGTTTTCTCGCACGGGAAGGCTGTCCGCTCTTGTATTATTATCATCCGAAATGAGTAACTCCGCCATACCATCGCCACCATTCGACTTACAGGTCGAAAAATGTGTTTTGGGCAGTGTGCTGCGCGACCCGAATTGTATGCCCGATGTGGCGTCGGTAGTTCTAGCCGAGGATTTTTATTCGCCACGCCACCGTGAGATGTTCAAGATAATGATTGAACTCGAGGCGTCAAACCCTGGGCAATGCGATCCACTGACGGTTGGCCACGAGGTGCAACGTCGCAACAAAACCGAAGAGCTCGGTGGTACCGATTACATGGGTGAGTGCATGTTGTCAGTGCCTTCAAATGCATTCCTTGAAAATCACCTTAAGATTGTTCGAGATTTGTCTATACGACGATCTCTACTGAAGGCGTCCGAAAGCATTCAGGCTAGTGTTTTCGATGGCGAAGCCGACGGCGATGTCGAAGAATTAGTTGGGCAGGCAGAAAAGGCAGTTTTTAATGTCGGCGAGCGTTTAGTCGGCAAAGAAATGATTTCTGTTTCTGAGCTGATTGACCAAAACCTCGACAGCTTACTTTCAGGCGATGCCAAAGAAGAAGGGCTTAAAACCGGTTACTACGATCTCGACGAAAAGTCGGCCTTCCGCCCAGGCGACTTGGTTGTGCTTGCAGCACGTCCTGGTATGGGTAAGACCGCATTTGCCCTCAACTTGCTCGAGCGAGTTGCGGTACAAGACAATAAGGCTGTGCTGATGTTCTCCCTTGAGATGCCACGCGATCAGCTGGTAGTACGTTTGTTGTCTTCACTGTCACGTGTATCACACGATAGTTTGCGCCGCCATTTGTTGCAGCAATCGGATAGATCTAAACTGACTGTTGCGGCTTCATCTTTGCGGGACACCGTAATCCACATCGATGATTCGTCACAACCGAGCTTGGCACAAATTCGTGCTAAAGCACGACGCCTCAAGCGTGAGGGTAAATTAGATTTGCTGATTATTGATTACTTGCAGTTGTTGCATGCTAAGGCCGAATCTCGACAAAACGAAGTGTCCTTGATATCTCGAACCCTAAAGTCTATTGCTCGTGACCTCGAAGTTCCTGTTCTTGCTTTGGCACAGTTGAATCGTAAAGCCGAAGACCGTTCCGACCACAAACCTATGTTGTCCGACTTGCGCGAATCTGGTTCTATCGAGCAGGATGCCGACATGGTGATGATGTTGATGCGCGAAGACTACTACAACGAAACTGAAGAAAACCGTAATAAAGCTATGCTCAGCATTGCTAAAAACCGCCATGGTTCTACTGGCGAGATTACCTTACGGTTCAATAAACGCTTTATGCGTTTCGAAAACTACGACGCTCACGCTCAGACGGTAGCTCCTACTGCTTCAGCAACAGCTTTTGATGATGTTTAAAATGCTATTAATTAGTTTGGGTCTGCTCTTATTAGCAAACACTGTTTCTTACGCTGCCCAAAATGAAGATGTCGTCCGTCAGCCCACAATTGAAAAAATCATTATCAACGGGGCCGGAGATGCAACCGACAGCGTACTGCAAGGTATGTCGTTGGTCGTCGGCGACGAGTTTTCTCCAGATCTTTTAAATGCGAGCGAGCAGTGGCTGTGGCAGCACATGCGTCTGCGCGTGTTGCAAATCCAAGAGTTGCCAGGTAGTTCGCCAGGCTTAATGATTCTTGAGCTTACTGTAGAGTCCTTTAGATCCTGGAAGCAAGTGGTCTTCGAGGGATACGACGAGCTTACTCCTCCTGAAATCGAAGTCGCTATCGGTTTGATGGGGCAAGCGGTTGACGAGCTAGAGTTCAATAAATATGAGCAGCGCATTTTAGATTTCTATTTCGAGCAAGGTTTTCGAGGTACTGAAGTGTCCACTGTTGATCGTGGTGACTATCTAGCTTTTGTCATTAGCGAAGGAGAGCAGGTTACCATTTCTGGTATACGCTTCGAGGGCAACACTTTTTTTAATGAGGGTGGTGTGTGGGCCGTTTTCCATTGGGGTGACGATTTGTACGAATTGCTGCAACAAAAAGATGGCATATTCGGCGACGACTTATTTTCAGATTATTTAGTAGTCGAAGATATTAACTCATTAATTATGCTTTACCGCGACTACGGCTTTCTTGATGTCGAAGTCCACTGTCGCCTTGAAGAAAGTGAGTCTGCCGCAAAAATAACTTTAGTGTATGAAATTACAGAGGGTTCTCGTTACACAGTGCGTTCAGTACAGTTTGAAAAAAGACAGGGCGGAGAACTGATGTTTGCAGATGGTCAGTTGCACCAAAGCATTGATTTGCGCTCAGGACAGTTTTACAGTTCAGCGCGTGTTAAGAAAAGTGCCTTTGACATTCAGTCTAAATACAGCGAAGTGGGGCACCCATCAATGTCCCGAGTTAGGGCAAACGGCGAAAAATCCGATCGCTATTTTTGGGTTGGCAGCAGTGATGGCCCCGGCGAACCGAGCTTGTTGTTCGATTTAAATGAACCCGTTGTCGACGTGGTATTTACCATTCAAGAGGGCCAGGCATTCAATCTACGCGACATCGTACTGCGGGGTCACCTTGGTTCTGAAGATAGAATTCTCCGCCGCCAAGTAGAGCTTGAACCTGGCGATGATGCACGTGAAGACCTTGTTAACCGCTCGTGGCGCCGCCTCAATGGCCTTAATTACTTTAAAGATGCCAATCAGCAGCCCTCAGTAAACTGGCATTGGCAGCAAGTAGACAGCCGCCCCGATCTGATAGATTTGGTTTTTGAGGTGCAAGATAAAGGCTTAATGAACAACTTCCGTTTTGGAGGAGCATGGAACAGCGAAACGGGCCCACAGCTGATGCTTAGTCTAGAAAAATCAAACGTTGATATTTTCGACGGCTCCGACGCATTTACTGACGTTTTCACAGACTTGCAAGAGGGCAAAGCGTTTCATGGTGCGGGGCAATCACTTAGCATTCGCGCACAACCTGGTACGCGCTATTCTACTTTTGCGTTTTCTTTTACTGAGCCGGATTTGCTACTAGAGCATATTGATCGCCTCGGATTTAACATTAAAGTCAGTAAGAATATTCGTTACCAAATTACTCACCAAGAACAACGTAGTTTTACTGGTTTCACGCTCAGTCGTCGCTTCGGACGCCACTTCTCAGTGTTTGGCGGCCCAACATTGGGTAACGTCAACGTCAGCGATGTGATTGGTTCCGCGCCGGTATCGGTTTTAAATTTCGAAGGAACAAGCGGCTACCGCAGCATTATGTTTGGAGCGCGTCGCAACACGGTGCTCGATCAATTTTCTCCTGTAGATGGTTCGGTGCAGTCCGTTAGCGTTTCTCAAACAGGTGGATTTTTTGGTGGCGACTGGGACTTCACTAAGTCGACTCTAAAATTGGCTAAGCACTTCCCTTTATGGGAAGATGCCGAATCGCATCGGTGGGTTCTGTCACTGAAAGGCATGGCGCAGAAAGCTTGGCTGCAAGGTGATATGACTATTTTGCCTTACTCTGAAAGTTTCTTCCAGGGCGGGTACCGTTCGTTGCGCGGTTTCGCATTCCGCGGCACCAACCGCGACATTAATGGCTTCGCACGACCTGGCTCAGCTGCCTGGAGTAGCTCGATTGAACTCGGGTTTCCAATGTTCTCCACGCGCAACCGCCAAACGGTTAGCATGCTAGAAAGCTTGCGCGGTGCGGCCTTTATCGATTTCGGTGCTGTAGGAAGCGATTTCGGAGAATTGACTTCGACTCGCGTTTCTGCTGGTATCGCATTTAAAATACGCATGCCTTTTATGGCACAATTGCCAATCTCTTTAATCTTTGCGACACCACTTCGTAGCGAAGACAACGACCAAACGTCATCCTTCCAACTTCAAATGGGATCATCCTTTTAACATGAGAAACACCGTCATCATTGTATTGCTGATTGCCTTAACAGGTAGTCTCGTCGCCAACCGTAATGTCGCTGACCCACAAGAGGGTGTGCGCTATGTCGATGTTACGCGATGCCTAATGGAATCTGTCGAGTATCGCGCAGCAAAAGAAGGCCTGATAGGCGAATTCAAGAAAGTCGAGCAACAGCTGCAGGAACAGATCGACATGTTGCAGAAAAAATTCGCTGAACTTGAATTGAAAGATCCGGCTTCAGATAGCTTTATTCAATTGAAAAAACAAATTCGATACGCCGAAGAAAAACTTAAATTCGACCAGCAAATGGCCCAAGCGCAATTTGCTGAGCTAGACAACGAGTTGATTGCAAGAGTTCTGATTCAGGTCAATCAGGCGTGTGCCATTGTTGGCGAGCGTAATGGTTATTCTGGCGTGTTCACTAAAGAGATGAATCTAAATGTTGCTTTCCCTGATACAGCAACTAAGATCGATATTCTTTCAAAAAGATCGATTAATTGGTCTAATTCAGCGTACGATGTAACCAATCAGGTCGTCGAATTGATGAACTCAGTTAGCGCTAAGCCACAACCTCAGCAACAATAACAATGATACGCAAGCAACGCACGATTAAGAAAACCGTCGGTGCCGAAGGAGTAGCTCTTCATTCTGGCGAAGGGGTTACTCTGCTTCTTGAGCCTGCGATTGCCGGAACCGGTATTGTTTTTCGGCGTAGTGACCTTGACGATAGTCCCGATATCCCGGCATTAGCAGGACACCTATCTTTGTCTCAGCGGCGTACCGTGTTGCGCGAAGGCATTGCCCAGGTTGGCATGGTCGAGCATTTGTTGTCAGCCTGTCATGGTCTTGGCGTAGACAATCTGCTGGTGACGGTCTCTGGTCCCGAGCTACCAGGCATGGATGGCTCCGCGCTTCCTTATGTCGAATTGTTGAAGTCAGGTGTCGTTGTCGAGCAAAAGCAGCAGCGTCGTGTTTTTGAGGTGGTCGACCCACACGTTATTCGTAACGAGGGTTGTGAAATAGTTCTGCTGCCACCGTCAGGCGATGGCTTGAAAATAAGCTATATACCCGAATATCTAGAGGGAGTCGATGCTTCGCCTGTAGACTTCGATTTGTCGAACGATGACTATGCTTCAGAGATAGCTCCTGCACGTACATTCGTGCGCGCAGAAGAGATCGAGTCTCTGCTTGAGGCAGGCTTCGGCAAAGGTGCGACTGCCGAGAACACCGTTGTACTAGGTGGCGATACTAGCGTAGAAATGCGTATGCCATGCGAGCCGACGCGACATAAGATTGCTGATTTGATGGGCGACTTAGCATTGGCTGGTGTAGACATTCATGGCGATATCATCGCAAGAAAATCTGGCCATGCACTCAACCAATCATTAGCGCAGCACATTCTCGCAGAATATGAATTGTTCACAGTATCGGAGGATGTCAATGAAGATGGCTACGATATCCAAGATGTTATGCGGTTGTTACCGCACCGTTACCCATTCTTGCTAATCGACCGAGTGCTACGTGTTGAAGGATGGCGTCGTGCTGTGGGCATTAAAAATGTCACGATTAACGAGCCGTTTTTTGGGGGGCATTTCCCTGACCAGCCAATGATGCCAGGTGTCTTGCAACTAGAGGCCCTAGCTCAACTGTCGGGTTTTTTGCTGCAACGCAAGATGGATAACACCGGTAAGCTTGTGGTCTTAGCCGCAATAGATAAAGTTCGCTTTCGTGGTGGCGTCGTTCCTGGCGACCAACTTTATCTCGAAGTAGAAACTCTTCGCATGAGCCGCAGTCGCGCATCAATCAAGGCTCACGCAAAGGTGGGTAAGCGCGTGGTCTCAGAGGCTGTTCTTTCATTCGCGATGGTGGCAAGTACATGAGCAATATCCACGAAACATCCTTCGTAGCGCCTGGCGCCGAACTCGACACCGACGTCACAGTTGGCCCGTTTTGTTATGTCGGTAGTAACGTACGCATCGCTGCTGGAACTATCCTTGGGCCACACGTCACTATTCAGGGACGTACATCTATCGGCGAGAATAACCATTTCGTTGGGCAATGCGCCGTGGGTGGTTTGCCGCAAGACCTCAAGTATGCTGGCGAAGAATCCGCATTGATTATTGGTGACAGTAACATCGTCCGTGAATTCGTAACTATCAATATCGGCACAGCAGCCGGTTCATGGATTACTTCACTGGGCAATGGAAATCTAATCATGGCATGTGCTCACGTCGCACATGATTGCGTTCTTGAAGATAATGTGATTTTGGGCAACAATGTATTACTTGCTGGGCACGTCCGTGTTGAAAGTAATGCGATTGTCTCAGGAGGCGCAGCGGTTAATCACTTTGTTACCATCGGCACACTAGCGATGGTTGGCGGTATGGCGCGTGTGATTCAAGATATCCCGCCGTTTATGATTGCCGAAGGTGCGCCAGCGCGTGCTCGTGGCGTCAACGTTGTCGGCCTCAAGCGCCGCGAATACTCGAAAGAAGCCATTGCCGAATTGCGTGATGCCTTCCGCCGTTTAATCGCCGATGAGACTCCAACGACAATTGCTATTCAGGCCATGGAGTCCGAAACTAATTTGTTGCCAGACACTCGCCGTTTAATTGCCTTCTTGCGAGATATGGATCGTGGCTTTCAGGGCCGCTATCGCGAGTCACTGCGCAGAAATCTAGAAGAAGGTTTGTAAGATGCTTAAAGTAGCTGTAATCGGTGTTGGCCACCTCGGACGCCATCATGCGCGTATCCTTTCAGAAATTAACAGTGTCGAATTGGTCGCTGTTGTTGACCCGAATGAGCAGCAAGGACAAACTATCGCCACCGCGTGTAACACGCAATGGCGAGCCGAATTGGATGGGCTTGAGCATCAATTGGATTTAGCTGTGATCGCCGTGCCTACAGTATTGCACGAGAAATGTGCGATTCCGCTTCTTGAAGCAAAAGTTGCATGCCTGATTGAAAAGCCAATGGCTTTAGATCCAGAAACATGTCAGCGCATCATCGATTGCGCCGAAGCTAACCACACTTTTGTTGCTGTTGGACATGTCGAAAGATTTAATCCTGCGGTCAAGCGCGCAATTGCTTTAGGTATCGAGGCGCGTTTTATCGAAGCGCACCGCTTGGCACCGTATTCTTTTCGCTCAACTGATGTCGGGGTAGTGCTTGACTTAATGATTCACGACATCGACCTCGCAAACGCCTGGACGCAATCCAAAGTAGTTGCTGTTGATGCCGTTGGTGGCGCCACTTTTAGTCCTAGCGAAGATATCGCTTCTGCACGTATTCGTTATGAAAATGGAGCAGTGGCTAATCTGACCGCTTCGCGACTCAGCTTAAAGCCGATGCGTCGTTTCAGAGTGTTTGGTCCAGACTCTTATTTGTCGGTTGACTCACAAGACAAGTACGCATTGCTCGTGAAAAAGTCCGATAATTTTTCCCCACAATTGATTGCTGAAATTATGCAATCAGACAATCCCCAAGCCGAGTTTGGTAAGCTTCTCGATATCGAAGAGTTGCATCTCGACGACGACGAACCATTGCGTGCCGAGCTCACCGAGTTCATCGCTGCGGTACAAGGACAGCCTTCTACGGTGGTCACTGGGCACGAAGGGATGCATGCGGTTACCGTGGCGCATCAGGTGATGAAGGCGCTCGACGAGTGTCAGTGGTCATAAGATGAAACCGTCTGCATCAGCCATTGAATACTACAAGGTGGTCCCTCAGCAGTTCGTTCTACCTTTGACCTCACAGTCGGTTTTTAAGCGAAGCGGCCCTATGGCGGTCGAGATTGGCTTTGGCGGGGGGGAGTATTTGGCTTTCATGGCGAAGAAGAATCCAGATTGCAGCTATATTGGCATAGAGCTACCACCTGAGTCTATCGCGCGTGGTAGCAAACTGATGCAAAATCAATCAATCGAAAACGTGCGATTGATTCACGGCGATGCTCGATATTTGTTACGTGAATTGTTTGGACCGCAATCACTTGATCATGTGTTGATGCAGTTTCCGATGCCGTGGCCTAAAGATCGTCACGCTAAGCATCGTATTAGCAGCCCGATGCTTGCCGAAACAGTTGCTGATGTGTTAAAGCCTGGCGCAACATTTGAATTGGTCAGTGATCAACAGTGGTATGCCGAAGATTGCCATCGTTTTTTTTGCGAAAACACAGCTTTCACGGTTGCACCATTTGAGACTGCACCGCACCGTCCATTTTTAACTCGCTACGAGAAGAAATGGCAAGCAGACAACCGCGAAACTTTTCGGGTTGTTGCAACTTTAAACACTCACCAATCAGCACCAAGGTTTTTCTTAAACAGCGCAATGGACTTTTTAACCATAACAAGCACACCGACAGCCGAGCATCTATCATCATTAGTTAATAAGCGCTTTGCAGAAGGCAACATGTCGGCTCAAGTTAAAGAGGTGATGAGCATCGAGCAAGGCTTTGTACTGCGAATGGTTGCCTCCGACGACTCGTTTACACAATTTTTTTACACCCGCTTGCGCACCCGCAAAGACGGGAATTGTGTTATTTCAATCGATGATTGCCCGTATCCGTATTACACCCCAGCAGTGCGTTTTGCTATTCATCAGCTACAAGCGCAACTAGTCTAGTGATTGAATGGTGAGATGGACTTTGTATTGATTCGGGTCGTGTACGTCGGCTCCTTCAAAACAAATATAACTCATGCTGAAATTGGCGAAATCGAGCAAGGCTGCAGCCGGGCGCCACGGATAATTCAAAGAGGTAGTAATCTGTGTTGAACGATTAGAACTTTGGGTAGACTTGTAAGCACTTGTCAATTTGAACTTATTAGGGAAGGATCTTGACGTTAATATGAATTGTGTTCTGCCAGATATCGCAACGGCAGGAAGGTCGTCTTCAATACCAAAAGATTCGTCCCAGGGTAGGGTTTTCATATCGGTGTAGCCACTGCCGTTTTGGTTGAAAATGAATGTACGAAAATGGGCGCGGTGGATGATCGTGTTGGAGTCGTCTTTTTCGACCCACCCCAGCATAACTTTGTTTGTGTTATCCGATTGTGACGTCGCAACCATCGGTCGTCGCTGGTGTCGAAAATCTCTGTGGCCGCTAAACTCGATATCGTCGATAAGGGTCAGTGGTGATCCAGAGAAGCGCTGCACTGTGATAGTCCCCTTTGGGTCGCCGACGTAACCATAGTGAGGCTTGATGAGGAACTCTTCAAAAGCCACAATTAAGTTATTGCCGTCGTCGATTGTTGCATCGGGCAAAATCATACCGCCGAAGTATGGCTGTGAATTGTTGTTGTCGAATGGGATGTCGGTGCTTAGAGTTGCAAGGGTGCCCAAATTCGGGGCAGAAGAGCTAGTGGCCCAATCAATTTTAATGCAGCGCAGATCGTATTCGCGATAAGTGGTCGAAGGTCTGGTTATGCTGGATTGCTCATGAGCGAAAACAACAAGAGCGGCGTTTTGATCGCTACCAGGGATCGGAGCGATGTCGGGCATGAAACCAGCAGCTCCGGCTGTTGAGGTCTCGTCAATGATATACCCTTCTCCAACTTGCTTGGTAGCAATGATTGGCTGAGCAAGTAAAACGCCGTAACTATTGCGAGTCGAGATGCGGCACCCCTCAATGCGCGAAGGGTGGCGATTTGACAACTCGTGGCGTGCCCAAACCACTAAGAACGAATCGTCACTGAGCGCTTCGGCATCTGGCTTGTTACAACTATCACCACCAAACTGGTATATATCTAGAGTTGGATCACCAAGTAGGTATGTTGGGAATAGTTGCAACCCAGATGCAATCCCTGGGCCCGCTGGCACCAATATGTTGACTTCTATAGCTTTGGAGTGTGCGCCAACGGAAGTGTGATTGACGACAATTACGTCGCCATATGAGTTGACAGCGATTACGGCGTGGTCGGCATCGCGGCTGCCCAGGGTTGGTAGTTCTAAGGTGTCTCCGATATAATAGTCTGCCTGAGCGGCTAGCAAATCATTGGAAGTGACATGGAATGCTATAAATACTACGCAGTAAAAAAGAGTGCGAAACATAAATTAGTTATGGTTAATGCCGAAAAAAATCGAATGAGAAAGGACCGTTCGGCCAACGCTTGGGGCGTCACCGAATGAGATTACAGATCGTGCGTCGCGGTCTGGTGTTGCGACAGCTGAGGGGAATAGTAGAGTGTCGCCAATGCAATAATCACTCCCCATACTAGCATTAGCGCTGTGCAGAGAGAGCAATGTGGAGGCAAACATACATTGCACCATACTATGACAAGCACTCATGTCAAAAGCATATCATGTCTTTTCTAGAGAAAAGAGCAATTATTAAAAAAAAGCTAATAGTGGGTTTAATTGAGCTCTTTCAGAGCCTGTTTTAGCCTAGGTAGACAGGTTTGCAGGTCACTTAGACTGACTGCTCCGATACTAGCGCGGAACCAGCCATCTTCGTCGTCAATGTCGACGCCGAAAGCAGCAAACGGCACTACCGCAAATCCTGCGCGTTGCAGCAGATACGAGCGGATGTCATCGTTGTTTTCAAGCACAGTGCCCGAAGGTGTTGTCGCACCTGCCAACTTGAACTGAGCAGAAATATAAATCGCACCCTGTGGTTCGATAGAGTCACAGGCAAGGCCTTCGGATTTCAATTCTTGCAGGCCGTTGTGTAGGTAATCGAGACGTTGACGTACGCGACCAATCATGTCGGTACGCCATTCGTCGATCGCGGGCAAGTTGCGTAGCCAGCGAGCAGTAGCGACCTGCACGGGTAGCGGCGCCCAAGCGCCGATGTGAGTGCCAAGTGCAACTAGCTTTTTAGTTATTGCAGGTGGTGCAACAAACCAACCACAGCGTAATCCGGTAGCGGCAAAACTTTTAGAGATTCCGTCGCAATGAATGACATATGGTGCGCACTCAGGGACTAATTGCACTGGAGAAAAATGACGATGATTATCGAAAGTTAACAGTGAGTAGATTTGGTCAAAGAGCAAGTAAAGTGGCTTTTCACCTGCAACTTCACGCCGCGCATTTTCTTCAACGAGAAATTCGCCAAATTCGCGCAAATCTTTTTCGGGCATAACACCACCGGATGGATTTTGCGGAGAGTTTAGAACAATCATCCGTGCGTCACGGGCGTGGGGTTTCAATAAAGCAACAGTCGGCTGAAATGAATCTTCGCGGCGAGTTTGAATGCCACGCACTTTTACCTGACAGGCATCGCCGTAGTTATGGTTGTTCCAGGATGGGACCGGGAACAGTACAAGTTCGCCTGGGTCGACTAACAGCTGGTATGCTGCATATAACGAAGGGCGTCCGCCAGAAACAATAGCCACGCCGTCGATGGGGTAATCGAGGTTGTGGTTGCGCATAAAATATTCTTTTACGGCAGCTCGCAAATCGGAGGTACCAGCACTTGGCGGGTAGTTGGTATGCCCACTATTTATCGCGTCATTTAAGTAGTCGCGGAAAATTGCTGGAATCGGAAATTGCTTCGGCGAGAAGTCGCCAACAGTTAGATTTGTCACTTCTTCGCCACGCTCAATCATGTTGCGAATTTCTTGGGCAATGCGCAAAATAGAGGACCCCGACATTGAACTAGCCATATGGCTTAAACCGCGCTTGGCTGCGTCGGCTCCAGTGTCAGAAGGGATGCGAATTAGGTTCTGTGCTTGTTCCACGGTCAGATATCCTAGCCTAGCGCAGGCGTTTTAGATAGCGCTCCCTTAGCTGAGATTGGTGCGACACAAGATCAACCTCGCCACCGCCAATGAATAATCGTTCGATAGGCACTCCATTTTCTAGTGGGTTGCCATCGCATATGAAGAAGCTTGCCACTTTGCCGACTTCAATGCTGCCAATATATTGGTCGAGCTGCAAAATTTCGGCAGCACCTAGAGTGATACTGAATAATGCGTCGAAGCTGTCGTCAACGCTCCAGGCTTGTGCGGTTGCGGCTTGAAACGGTAGGTTGCGCGTGACGGCAACGTCGTTGGTATACAAAGCAACGCGGCATCCAGCAGTAGTTAGCACGGACGGTGCGCGGTAAGGGTAATCGAATGCAGCTTGCGCCGAGCCAGATGGCAATGAGTGTACTGGCCCGGTGATGATGTTTGCATTGTCAGCGCCGAGATATCCAGCCACTTGATAAGCGTTTTTTGCTGAAACGTAAACGACATTGAGTTGATGCTTTGCCACCCAAGCGCGGGCGTCCATGATTGTCGCTGCCGAATTAGCCACTAAGAAAATTTGCTCTCCGTCTATGAAGTAAGGCATCAGCGCTTCGAGCTTGGCATCACGTTGGGCATGCATTTCGAAAGACGCATATTCTTTGGTGAGTTCAATCCATTCATTGAGCTCTTCAACAGCATCAGCCGTAGTCGGCCCGTCGGCTTGGTCGAAGTGTGGTGTGCGCGGGAAGTTAATGAATAGCCCGTGCCTTTTAATGACCATGTCGGCAGTGGTGATGCCAGCAAGTTGAATCAGCGCACCTTGGCCACGAATGCGTCCGCGCCCAGGCTGGGTTAACACGTACGATACTCCGGTCATGCGCGTAATGTTGTGGTGGGCAGAATCAGCGTGGACGGCAACTTCAACCCTAAGGTCAGCTTGATCGTCGCCAATTTCGATGGTGTCGTCGGTGGCGCGTAAGGATTCAATTTCAATGAGGCCGGTGCGGTCGAGCGTGTTGATGAAACCAGGGTAAAGGTCTTTGCCCTGTGCATCTACAATCTCTAGGTTAGGACGCTGTGGAGGAGTTCTACGACCGCGATAAATGTTTGTGATGATACCGTCTTTAATTAACAAGCTGCCCTTGAACGGATCCTCGCTAATTGCGTGAATGTTGGCATTTTGTATGAAGTAAGTCTTTTTGGCCCCTAATTTGGTGAACTGCGCGAGTAATTTCTCGTCGACCTGTTTAAGTTCGCTGTCGATGACGATTAAATCGGTATTTTCTTTAGCGAAGCTCTTGCTTTGTTGAGCGTATTCTTGCCAGCGCGTATCCATAGTTGTTGGGCGCTGATAAAGGACTTTCCCTTGTGCCAAAGTAAGTTCGCAGCGGGCATAGTTGCTTAATGGGTGCTTGTCGAACACACTGATTGTCGCATCCTTGCCAACTTCGATGCTGCCGAGTCTGTCGGCGAGACGTAGTTGTTTCGCGCTATTAATCGTACAGGTCGCCATAGCGTCTTCGTAACTCAAGCCACCATAAAGCATCGCTTTAGCCGCTTCGGTGTTAAGGCGACGAATCATTTCGTCGGAGTCAGAGTTAATAGAAACTGTAACACCGGCTTTATGCAAAATTTCTACGTTCCATGGAATGGCGTCTTTTACTTCGTACTTGTATGCCCACCAATCAGAGAAGGTGGATGCCATAGCGCCTGCTGCTGCGATTTCATTGGCGACTTTATAACCTTCGAGAACGTGCTGGAAGGTTGGGCGTTTGATGCCAAAATCAGCACATATCTTTAAGAACATTAACAGTTCGTCAGCACGATACGAATGACACTGAATATGAATTTTGTTATCGAGGATGTCGGCCAATACTTCGAGGCGCACATCTTTAACGAAATCTGGCCAGCGACCTTGTTCAGCCAATTTGCGCTGCAATCGATAGTCTTGTGCCGCCATGAAAGCGCGACGATAAACAGCATCTACGCCAACCCGGGTGTTCGGGAAGCGTTTGCCCCAAGCACTTGCCCAGTTAGATTGTTTTACGTTTTCACCCAAAGCAAACTTAATGTTTTGCGCGGCATCCTCGATTAGCAAATCATTGATGGAAGGCAGCCAGTAATTAAGCTCCCAAGTAGCGGCCTGACCACCGATAGGGTTGGCAGAACCATGAAGGGATTGCACAACAGTGGTGCCGCCGGCTGCTGCTCGCCAAATGCTCACATCTTGCGGGCGAATCATGTCACCAACTCGACATTCGGCTGAAATAGCGACTTTACCTTCGTTGATTGCGTCGAGAGCTAAGTGCGAGTGTGCGTCGATTATTCCGGGCATAATATGCCAACCGTCGGCGTTGATCATAGCCGCATCATTGGGTGCGACAACATCATTGCCAATCTCAGCGATTTTGCCGTTTACAATTAACAAGTTCGCGATGGATGGCTTACTGCCGTCCATGCGGTAGAGGGTGGCGCCGTCTAAGAAAAGAGTTGTCGTGCCATCATTAGCCCAATCACTATGCGGTCGGCGGAAGTCATCGCTATCTGTAGGGTATTGAGGGTGGCCAACTGCTAGTGGTTCTGCTTCGTCGTCTTCGGTTGCGTTGTCGTCGTCACTATCAATATCGACGATGATTTCATCACTAAGTTTATTACCGTTGACCTCGATTTCGCCAAACTTTGTCTTTAGCTTGCCACTTAACTTATCGTCTTTAATGGACAGTACGGTTGTAATGCTCATGTCCATTTCTTCCAGATAAAAAACGAAGCTTAGTTCGGCGTTGCTGAAAACGACCTCGGTGCACTTGAGGCGACTGTCAGGGTCTTCGAGTTGGAAACTTTGCACACTGTTGTCGGCGCTAGAAACGGCGATGCCAAATTCGCGCGTGCCAACGGGTGTCTCAGATGACAAGTGCCAGCTGCCGTCAAAAAGAGTGTTGTCGAAATCATCGTCGCCCGTTTCTTCATCGTCGCTTTGGCGAAAGGCAACACCATTGCTAAACATCCATTTTGGTGATTGCATGCCTTCACTGAACGGTGCGGCGCACAACATGTAATCGCTCAAGGTGTTGTACGACTGAATGATGTCGAGCACATCGCTTGACATGGCACGGCGCAGCTCGTCAGCAGATAAGCCGGCATCAATGAATTGCTGGCAGCGCTCGTTAAAGTCAGAGTTGCTACTTGGCGGCATTAAGCCACACCAAACACCACTATCGCGCAATTTGATAAAGCCATCGATTTGTTGTTGATGGAGTCGTCGTTGTTCTTCGCGTTGTGCTAATGGTGTTCGCCAGTAGTCACGTTGCTCGTCGTCGATGTCTAAGTCTTCTTCACTTTCTAGAGCTTCATCGAAATCTATTTGATAGAGCACGGCTACGCGTTGCTTAAGTAAACGGTCGCTGTGTAGGTAAGCGTCGCGTCCACCATAGATAACCCATGTGCGTTGCTGTTGATCAAAGTCGCGCTGCAAGTCTAAGAAGTTTTCAATTTCACGCGCCGAGTTCGCGCGGACCACAATCGTTTCGCCAATGTTAATCGCTGGGTATGACTGGTTAGAGTTTTGTAACAATAATATTTGGCGCAAAACTGCTAATGCTGACATCGGGGTGCTTGGGTAACCCCCTGTGTTACTGCGCAGTGAAGCAAATTCAAGTCCGTCGGCGTTGATGACAGCGCGGGCGAGATCTTGGTTATCTAAGGCAATGTGTGCAGCCTTGCCTTGCAAGATACCTTTGTTCGGTGTTAAGTAAACCGAGCTGAAGCCAAGTTTGCGCCATGATTCTTGACCAGCGCTTTCCCAGGTGCAAAAATCTGCAATGCGCGTGTGAGCGACATAAGCAGCTTGATCGCCGAGTTCCATGCTGGTGATTGGCCCTTGAGTCGGATCAGACTGCGCGGCGGCAAAAGAGTTGAGCGCGCGCTCACCGCGCTGTTCACCATAAGAAGCGTTGACCATGCCCGGATATAGATAGCCATCGCCGTCAATTTGTGGGAGGTGTGCGTAGTCGTCAAGATTGTTAGCGGCATTAACGAACTTAACGTTTTCGCCGTCAAGAACTATGAGGTGTTGTGCTATGAAGGAGCCGTCTTCTTGCCAAACTTGAACGTTTTTTACAACAAATGGTGCGGTAATCTGATCGGAGACTTGGGCAAATGCAACACCAGTGGTGTACAGAAGAAATGAAAGCAGGGCAATTGTGCGTTTGAGCATAGGAGATGTTATCTTATCGCTCGTGAATACGACCACCTTTCTCATAAACCTTGGCGTGACCATCATGCTTTTGGCGCTCACCATCCGCTCCGGAAAGAAGGGTGAGCGTAGGTCTCATTATTACCTTGTTGCATTCACCTTTGTTTCTTTGGTGGCGGCTATCTGGCAAGCAGAATTGTACGGACGAGGTTTTGTGTTCGACCAAGTCAAGCTTACAGTGCATTTGTGCTTCGCTTTTACTGCGCTGCTTAGTTTTCCTGGCGTAGTGTATTCAGGGTTTAAACTTAGGCGTCATTCAACTTGGCGCCAAGCTCACAAACGTTGGATCGGCTCATTCGTGTCACTGGTAGGGTTTTCGGTACTAACGGCGCTTTATATGTTCATCGACGCCAAGAGCAAGAGCTAGTATTCGTAGTGGGTGCTCGGTGCGCTGTCTGCTACCGATAAATCTTAGGTGAGCATCGACTTGCATGCGACAGCCTGAGTTCGATGACAAAATACGTTGTGGCTGGGCATCATTAAGGCAGTGTGCTTTTGCATCGCCCATTGCTGATGATAGCTGCGGCTTAGTAATCATCGCTGCACCGCCAGCGCCACAACATAGGTCGTTGTCGTTGAACTCGATTAAGTGTAGTTGCGGGATGTCTGACAACATCGCGCCGACTTGTTGCCAATTGTCTTGCAAGTGCTTTAAATGGCAAGGGACCATCCATGCTGCTTTGGCTTTTACAGCCTTTAATCTACTCCTTAGACCTTGTGTAGCTAAAAAGATTAATGGATCGTAGAAAGTATTCTTGCCACTTTGCTGCTGCAAATGTGCACTGCATCCGGCCGATAGAGATACTACAAAATCGAATTTCCCAAACGAAGACGCGCACTCTTTTGCCATAGCAGTACCAGTCGTAGCGTCACCAGTGTGATAATGAATTGCTCCACAACAACTTTCTTGCTCGACAATATGTAATTCAAAACCTTGATGCGTGAAAACAGCGATTAGATCGTCGATGATATCACCATTGATTTGCCGTTCGATGCAGCCGAGTTGTAAGGCTACCTTTGCGCGAAGGTCACCGTTCGCCGGGTGAATTTTTTGTTTTGCTGAAAATCGTTTTGTATTGTCAGGAGTTAACATTAAAGCTCGCGAAAACTTGTGCTGTGGCAGTCGTCGAATGAAACGATGCAATCCCAAGCGCGAGCTAATTTGTAGCATGAAACCAGCTAAATTACTTAGCACTTTATTGGCCATTACTGTTGCCACTAGCGATTTGTTTTCTTTAAGGTTGTCGTGAAGTAGGCCGCTGTAATCTACGTTTGACGGGCAGCTTGACTCGCAGGCATGACATTGCACGCAGCGCTCTAGGGCTGGTTGAATGTCTTCAGTAGTGAGGCGTTGTTCGTGCACTGCGCGCATGAGCTGTAGTCTTCCACGGGGTGAATCACTCTCAATGCCCGTTGCGCGGTATGTCGGGCAGCTTTCGATGCAGAGGCCACAGTGCATGCAAGCATCGATGGCATCAAAGGCATTGCTGGCAGAATCGGAGCACTGAGGTTGCTCAATCACCGAAGCTTTCTCCGTTGGGGCACAGGGCCAAGCGTAATGCATCCAGATGTGCGCTGCATGCTGGTTGTTCATTTGAGCACGGGTACTGCCAGCTGTTCCAGTCGAAGTCAGGGTGTGGCAAGACATCAGGGCGTGATGTTAATGCGGTTGTCGCTGGGGCCGCATTGAATTTACGCAACACGTCAAGTATGTTCTGTTCTGCAGAGTCACTGTCGAGCAGAGATAAGTAATCTCGCCGTAATTCGTAGTGGCTACTCATGATGATGTGCTGGGCGCCGTCGGCGACCGCACTGCTCGGTAGCAACTCACGGTGCGAATTTTCCAAGTAGTCTTCTAGAGAAATTCGGTAATAGAATAATTTCCGACGAATAGGGCGTAAGCGCAAAGTAAAAGTGTTGCAGCGTGCTAACAATGTACCACTTCCTAGAAGTAACCGACTAAGATCGTACCCTGCCACTGACTTCACGACTTGAGCGCCAGTGTTAATGTTTTTTCCGTCGGCAAGGGTCCAGTTGGCGCCTAAAACTTGGTCACGCAAATAACCAAATGCACCTTGCCAAAGATTAAGCTGTTGGTTCATGAACAAGTCGCTTAATGACATCGTGCTGGCCGGGTCATGTAATACGCCAAGCATTAAGTCATCGGAACCAAGCTTTTGCTGTAGTTCGGCGGTAGTCATTTCTGCATCGACGATAACGAACTGGTCGGCTTGCTCTAGTTTGATGATGCTCATGTTGCAGCACCACGACGATGACGATGAAAAGCTTCGGCACAACCACGCCCTAATGGTAGCCCACGATTGGGATTGAGTAATTGCCGTGGATTGAAGCTGCGGCTGATGCGCTGCATAATCTCAATCTCGGTGGCGCTATATTGGGCAGATAATAAGTGTTGCTTTTCGAGGCCAACACCATGCTCGCCTGTTATCGAACCTCCTAGATCAAGACACTTTTTCAAGATTTCGCTACCGGCTTTCTCGACCGCAGTTGCTTGTTGTTCGTCGCTTCCGTCGTAAGCAAAATGAGGATGGATGTTGCCATCACCAGCATGAAATAAGTTGGCGCAAGGTAATTGATAACTTGCAGCTACTTCGTTTACAAAACGCATTATCACAGATAACTTTGACGTGGGTACCAC